>NZ_JBICKP010000017.1:0-241882 GCF_043104335.1 Pseudomonas sp. WSY_20 | reverse complement strand
CCGGGTGGGAGCGGCCTTGTGCCGCGATGGGCCGCGCAGCGGCCCCAGCATTTCAGCTTCGCAGCGGCCCCAGCATTTCAGCTTCGCAGCACATATTGCCGGGGCGCGGGACCGGCCGCGATAGGCTGCGCAGCAGTCCCAGGATTTCAGCTCCGCAGCTCATATCGTCGGGGCCGCTGCGCGGCCCATCGCGGCACAAGGCCGCTCCTACAATGGCCGTGCGAGGTCTGGGTGAGCGGTGTCACACACTTGAGCTGGGAAGCCTGAATGCTGGATTGCTTCGCGGTCCGTTGCAACATATCGCTGAGCTCTCAGCGTGATGCGATAATACCCTGGTGCGGTTAGAAAGGTGCCCTCGCTCCCAATCCAGACGCTTGTACGTCGTGCATCAACCCTCATGCCCGTGTATCACCCTCCCGCCACCCGCCCAGCCATTTTCACCAACGCCTGCCTCAAACTGGGCAAATCACTGTACCGCTGCTCGGCCATCACTTTGCCGTCCTGAACCTCCAGCCATTGCACCGATTCGCGGTCCCCGCCGTAGCCCTTGGCCACCTCCCCGTCCCGATCCAGCAAGATCCGGTAATTGGCCGAGCGCATGGCAGGTACCATCACCGCTGCCACCATGCTGGGCATCTTCTCGATGTCTGCGACAAAGACCACGCCCCGCGCTTCAAGATAGCCCTCTGGCGTGTGCTCGACCGCATTGTTGACCAACCGTGCAGTGGCCATGCTGCGCGCAACCATGACCACGCGGGTCTTGTCGTCCAACGTGAATGCCTGGTCGAACTGGTCATTCAAGGTCCAGTGCTCGGCGGCTTGCACCAGGGGTGCACAGAGCATCGCCAGGAACAGAAAAGGAGTGCGCATCTTGCTATCTCGCAGTCAAAGGTTCGCCCACACTAGCCGTCTTGTGCTCACGCGCCAAGCACTGCGCTTGAAGCCGCCTGCGGATGCTGCAAAATGACGCCCTGCGATGACCGGTTCAACAAGGAAACCTCATGCTTTATATCGTCATGCTGGGGGGACGCCATGCAGGGGCCAAGATCGAGGTCCACGACATGGTGTTCGCCCAGGCCCCCAGCTTGCAACAGGCCTACCCGCAGCTGCGCGACGCATGGTTCGGCAGCCAGCAGGGGCTGCACATCGATGCCTGGCTGGAAGTCGACGGCGTGGATGGCATGCGGGTGGAGTTGCACCCCTACCCGGCAAAACGTGGTGCGCTGCGCCTGTACTTCATCAACCTGGGCGGCTACGAACGCGGCCTGTTCGGCGAAGCGCACCGCTACGTGCTGGTCAGCGCCCGTAACAAGGCCGATGCCAAGGCATTGGGCAAGCAACACATGCAAACCGGCTGGCTCAAGCCGCATACCGATGCCGTGCTGAGCGTGGACGACTGCCTGGCCATCGACTGCGTAGACGGGTTGTACGTGCACCTGGTCGAAGGGCCGCACAAACCTGTCGTTTCGCGTAACGATTATATTCCCCTCTGACTTTGCGCCTCTGCCGGGGCCCTAGGGAGTCTCCCATGCCTTACCCCATCGAACAGAAACTGGTGATTGGCGTTGCCTCCAGTGCGCTGTTCGACCTGACCGTCTCGGACGACATCTACACCCAGGACGGCGTCGAAGCGTACCGGCGGCACCAGGAACAGAATCTGGATGAGCCTTTCCCCAAAGGCGTGGCGTTTCCGTTTATCCGTCGTTTTTTGCGTATCAACCAGGCATTCCCGGAGCAGCTGCCCGTCGAGGTGGTGTTGCTATCGCGTAATTCGCCGGAAACAGGCCTGCGGGTATTTCGCTCGATCAACCACTACGGCCTGGACATCACCCGCGCCGCGTTCATGTCCGGCCGCTCTCCATACGAGTACATACCAGCGTTCAACGCATCGCTGTTTCTAAGCGCTAACGAAGAGGACGTACAGAAAGCCATCGACGCCAATTACCCCGCAGGCCGTGTTCTGCCGACCCGCATCTACGATGACGAAATCGATACCGAGCTGCGCGTGGCGTTCGACTTCGATGGCGTGATCGCCGACGACGAAGCCGAAAGCGTCTACAAGCGTGGCAACAGCCTGGATGAGTTCCAGGCCCACGAGCAGGCACACCAGCGCGTTCCCCACACACCTGGGCCCCTGGCCGACCTGTACCGCAAACTGTCGCTGATTCGCACCCTCGAAGACCGCAAGCTCGAAGATGATCCCCACTACAAGCGCATCTTGCGTATCGCCATCGTGACGGCGCGCAATGCACCTTCCCATGAGCGGGTGGTGACGACCCTAAAAGATTGGGGAGTATCGCCCGACGAGTGTTTCTTTCTGGGTGGCATGGAGAAACCGCGCGTCTTGTCGATTCTCAAGCCCCACGTCTTCTTTGATGACCAGCGCAGCCACCTGCACTCGCCTGCGGGCGATTTGCCGATGGTGCACGTGCCGTTTGGGGTGGCGAACCGGATACCGACGGCTGAACCTCATGTCGATGGAAATTCGGATGACTAAAGCGGTCTACCCATGACCGAAACGATGGCCAGAGTGTGCTTGTCATGAGTCTCATACTAGGGTTGGACGATGAAGCCTGCGTACTGATCTGCGGTGCCAGCCGTGGAATCGGGCTCGCGCTGTGCAACGCGCTGGCGAGGCGCGAAGACGTCGATCAGCTGATCGCTGTATCGCGCCATGCCACGCAGAATCCGGCATTGAGGGCGCTGGCCGACGCTAATCCGAATCGTATATTGCTAGTGGACTGCGACGCGCGCGAGGAGGCCAGCCTGGCCGCCATGGCCGCGCAAGCCGGCGAGCGATGTGCGCACTTGCACGTTGTCATCAGTACCTTGGGGATCCTGCACCAGGAAAACGCCAAGGCCGAAAAGTCTCTGGCGCAGTTGGACCTTGCCAGTTTGCACGCCAGCTTCACCACCAACGCCTTCGCCCCGATTCTGCTGCTCAAGCACCTGCTGCCTCTGCTGCGCAAGCAACCTGCAACCTTCGCTGCACTGTCCGCGCGTGTGGGTTCGATCAGCGACAACCGTCTGGGGGGTTGGTACAGCTACCGGGCCAGCAAGTCGGCGCTCAATCAGTTGCTGCACACAGCCAGTATCGAACTCAAGCGCCTGAACCCGAATGCGACTGTTCTGGCCCTGCATCCGGGCACCACGGACACGGAACTATCAAGGCCGTTCCAGGGCAATGTGCCTGAGGGCAAACTGTTCGAGACGACGTTTGCCGCGCAGTGCATCGTGGAACTGATCGGGCGTCTCGGACCGAGCGTTACGGGTAGCTTCTGGGGCTGGGACGGTCGCAACATCCCCTGGTAGGCATCAGTGGCGAGCACCCGGGCATTCAACAGGGTAAAGTCGGCACTGTCTTGAGAGCCGGAACGCGCCGCGATGACCTTGTTCTACCTGAAACTTGCCATTACCCCTTTGCTGATGTGGGCCATTTCTCTCGCTTCCAGGCGCTGGGGCGGGCTGTTAGGGGGACTGCTGGCGGGCATGCCCATTACCTCGGGGCTGGTGATGACCTTCCTGAGCCTGGAGCAAGGGACGGACTTTGCCCTCAACGCCGTGCCCGGTGCACTCGGGGGGCTGGCAGCCGTGCTCGCTACCTACGCGTTCTACCTGTATGCCACACGCAGCCTCGCCATCGGGGCTGCTGCGGGCCTGGCGATCGTCTTCTACGGCTTGGTCGCCTATGTGCTTACGCACTGGGGCCATTTGTGCGTGTCGATAGGGGTGGCGCTGGGGCTGATCGTATTGCTGATTATCGCCAGCGGGCGCGAACCCAAGCCTGAGACCCTGGCACGTGTACGGCATCGTTACTGGGAAATTCCCTTGCGCATGGTCTCGGCAACGGCGTTGCTGATGATCACCACGCACCTGGCCGCCTGGCTTGGACCCCAGACGAGCGGCATGCTCGCGCCGATCCCTGTCATCGCCTGGCCGTTGATGGTGTTTGCCCATGTGCAGAATGGGCGCGCGGGCATGGCGGCCATGGTGCGCGGCAATGCCATTGGCGCAGTAGGTGTATTGGCGTTCTACCTGATGTTGTCGGGGCTGATGAAAGCGCTGGGGGTCATGCCGACCATCGTGCTGGCCATGGGGACGGCGGTTGCATTGACGGTAGTGCTGGCCGGCTTGCTGCGCGGCCGCTAGCGTTGCCCAAAGGCGCTGTGGACAGCCCCAGCGCCTCGGGTTCAAGTCAGTATCGCGGATGTTCTTGCGAAACAGAGTTGTTGGCTTGCACGTCCTTCATGTCTTCCTCAAGCGCTGCATCCCCTGCGCCAGGGTCTTCATGGGTTCGTGCGGTACCGTTGTCGCGTGGCACCTGGCTGTCCTGGTCGGAGCCGGGGTTTCCGGGGGGTGGGTTCCAGTCCTCGGGGCGCTCGCCGCCTGCCTGGCCGGCGCCTTGCTTGGGTTCCGAAGGGGCCTGTTCAAGGCCTGAACCATGACCCTCACCGGTGTCCGGGGTGTTCTGAGCCGGGCCTGGGTAGGGTGCTGCAGGACCATTGTTATCGATTGGCATACGCATTCTCCTGATTGAGGCGCTGAAATAGCATGAGTCTGGTCAGAGCTGTCGCCGCCGGCACCTTAGCCAAGGCGGCGAGGAATGGCTGAAAACTGAACAACGCCTGTTATGCTCGGGGCGTATTCTCATCCATGGGCGGCTGCTCGGTATCGGCCCAGTCACCACCCTCCTCTTCGTTCATGAGCGGATCATCGTCCGGATCGGGTATGGTCGGGTTGTCGGGGTTTACCGACGGGTCCGGTGAGACGGGCATATCCTCGTCAGCGTCGTCCTGTGCCATGGGGTCTCTGTTCATTGCCGCGTACCTCGAAAGAATGGATGAGGCTTACATGCTTTCGAGAACAGGGTCGGCGCAGGCGTTCGATCGGGTTGAGGCCCGTCTGTCGTAATCGAGGGAGACAAGGATGATGGCAAGTGTGATCAGAGCGGCGACCGTCTTGGACGCAGAAGGCATCAGCCGGGTGATCCTGGCTGCCCTGCGCCACAGCAACGCAGCAGACTATGACGCCGCCACACTGGCGCGCGTGGCGCGTTCCTTCACACCCCAAGCGGTGGCTGCATTGCTGGGCAGGCGGGTTGTATAGGTGGCTGTAGAAGACGGCCTCGTCGTCGCAACGGCAAGCCTTGAGAAGGATGTGGTGAGGAGTGTAAGCGGCTGCCTGGTGCCGCTTCTGAAGGCTAGCCGATTTCCGGTAGGAGCGGTCTTGTACCGCGATGGGCCGCGCAGCGGCCCCGGCAATCTAAGTTGCGGAGCTGAAATCCTGGGGCTGCTGCGCAGCCCATCGCGGTACAAGACCGCTCCTACGCGAGACTCGCTAGCCTGCGAAGGCGGCGCAAGACAGTTCCACCTAGCGTCCACCAGCGAGCAACCTAGACCACCACGATATCCGTCAACCCCAGCACCTGGGCTTGCGCCAGGATTTCATCGGGCGTGGCATCGGCTGCGGGCATCACCAGGCTGTTCTCGCCGTCGCCGAAATGCAGCACGATCAGGTGCAACGCCGCTTCGTGCAGGGCCAGGCCACGCTGGTCCAACTCGAAGGTGTGGTCGGTCGAATTGCCATTGAGCGAGTAGCGAACAGTGAAGGCGTGCATGAGCACCTCGGTCTAGGTTGGGAACTCATTACTTGACCGGCGAGACAGGAAATAATTCACACCACCACCAAGATCGCCTTGCCAAGCGGGCAAGACGACCTGGTATCAAGCGGTGCAGGTGTTACTTCATGGTCTCTCGGTACAGCTCGATGAACGGCGCTTCAGCCGGATCGATGCGGTCCATGCCGGCGGCAATGCGGTGCCAGTAGGGATACTGCGGCGCGATGCGGGTGGCCTGTTCGATCTGCTTCAGGTCCTCTTGCGTCAACACCAGGTCTGCCGCCTGCAAATTGTCTTGCAGCTGATCGAGGGTGCGGCCAGCGGTAATCACGCTGGTAATGCCCGGGCGATCCTTGAGCCAGGCCAGGCAGACGCGTGAAGGCGAGCAAACGTGGCGTTCGCCGACCGCGATCAAGGTCTCGATGATGTCGTAGGCGCGCTCACGATCATGCACATAGGGTTCCGGCCAGTCGTTACCCTGACGAGTGCCCTTGGGCGTCTGCTGGCCACGACGCACCTTGCCAGTCAACAGCCCTTCACCCAACGGCCCCCAGACCAGCGTGGCAAAGCCCTGGTCAATCGCCATCGGCAACAACTCGTACTCGGCCTCGCGCGATTCGGGCGTGTAGTAGATCTGCTGGGAAACGGGCTGTTGCCAGCCGTTCAATTGCGCGCTGCCCAGGGTCTTCATCATTTGCCAGGCGGTGTAGTTGGACGTGCCGAAGTAGCGAATCTTGCCGCTTTGCACCAGGTGATCCAGTGCTGCCAGGGTCTCCTCCACTGGCGTGACGCCGTCCCAGTTGTGGATCTGGTACAGGTCGATATGGTCGGTGCCCAGGCGCTTCAAGCTGGCCTCGCACGCGCGAATCAGATGGTAGCGCGAAGCGCCGCTGTCATTGGGGTTGTCGCTCATCGGGCTACGCGCCTTGCTGGCCAGGATGATCGAGTGGCGACGCTCGCCCAGTGCCTTGCCGACAATTTCCTCAGCCAGCCCATGTGAATACAGGTCGGCGGTATCGACCAGGTTGACCCCGGCGTCGAACGCCGCCGCGAACATGCGCTTGGCCAGGTCCACATCGACGCTGCCGGTCTTCCCGAACGAGCCTCGCCCGCCAAAAGGCACGGTGCCAATGACCAGCTCCGAAACCAGCAGGCCGGTGTTGCCGAGTGCGCGATATTTCATGGAAACCTCCATAGCAAAAGACTAGAAATACCGACGTACCTGCGCGCTGAAACGTTCAATCGGAAGCTTTCGGCGGCGTTCCCTATCAAGCCAGCGGTTGCGCCAACGACTGTCAAAGGTTTGCCAACGCACCATGCCCGTCGTGACCCTATGCGTAGGTGGCAAAGGCGTTACGCCACAGGCATGCTGGCAAGCTGACCAACGGAAGATGCGAGATGACGATGCAATCCCCCTGTACCACGTACTACCTAGAAATGACCTCGCCAGAGCAACTGGTGGAAAAACCCCAGCGCCCGGATTTGCACATCGTCGAATGCGAGGTGCCACAACCGGCCTTCAACCGCTTTCTCTACGCGTTGGTCGGCACGCCCTGGTCCTGGGGTGACCTGGACGCGTGGAGCGAGGCGCAGTGGCAGGCGCAGGTCGAGCAGGAAGCTCACCGCACCTGGGTGGCTTACCACCGGGGCGCCATCGCCGGGTATTACGAACTGTATCGCCCTGACGGGCGTAACGCCGAAATCCGTTACTTCGGCTTGGCCCCGCAGTTTCTGGGCGCAGGCTTTGGCGGCCCGTTGTTGAGCCAGGCGGTGCGTTGCGCCTGGGCGTGGCCCGGTACGCAGCGTGTATGGGTGCATACCTGCACCCTGGATCACCCTGCCGCGCTGGGCAATTACCAAGCGCGCGGCTTCAAGATCTACAAGCAGGAACAAACCCCGTCGGAAGCCTGAGGCTCAGGCCTGGGGTTCGGGTTGCACTGCGGCGTCTGCGGCCGTTTGCAGCGCCAGCTTCTCGCGATCGGCCTTGCTGATGTACTTGGGTTTGGTGCTGCGCGGCGCCAGCTTGGCGCTGGCCTTCTTGGCGTGCGCCTTGAGCAGTTGCTTGATTTTCTTCTGACGGTTCATGGTGGGTTCTGGTGAGAAGGAATGGAGCCTATGATAGCGCGTTGTCTTTCCTTTCCGTGAACCGCCGGGGCCTGTGCCATGAAACGTTCGCCCAGCATGCCCCCGGTTTCCGACTGGGTCATCCGCAGCACGCAGCCTGGCGCCATCGAGCGGATCGAGGCGTGGTTCGGTAGCCATGGCTATGATCCCCATCGGCACGACACCTACTCCATCGGCCGTACCTTGGCCGGGGTTCAGAGCTTTCATTACAAAGGCGCGTTGCGCCACGGCATGCCGGGCAACACGCTGGTGCTGCACCCCGATGAGTTGCACGACGGCATGGCCGGCACCGAGACAGGTTTCCGTTACCGCATGGCCTACATCGACCCTGCGCTGATTCAGGCCGCATTGGGCGGCCAGCCGCTACCGTTCGTGCCCGGTGGGCTCTCCAGTGACCCGCGCCTTTTCCACGCCAGCGAAACGTTCGTTCAGGGCGTGGACCACCCTCTGGAAAGGCTGGAAGAGCAAGACGCTGTCTACGACCTGGCCATGGCGTTGCGCGCTGTCGCGGGCAAACCACGCGGGCGCAAGCGCTTGGATTACCGGTCCGCCGAGCGCGCCAAGGCGTTCATTCTGGAGCACCTCCACCTGGGCATTACCCTGGAGATGCTCGAACGCGCCAGCGGCCGTGAGCAATGGAGCCTGTCCCGGGACTTCCGGGCTTTGTACGGCACCAGCCCCTATCGCTTCGTCACCCTCCGGCGGCTGGACAATGTGCGACGGCTGTTGCTCGATGGCTTCACCCTGGTCGACGCAGCCCTGGCGGCAGGCTTTCATGATCAAAGCCACATGACCCGACACTTCACCCGCAGTTATGGGGTGCCGCCGCTACGCTGGCTCGAACGCCTGCGGCCAGGCCAGCAACGTGCAGGATCGTACAAGCCTGCAGACACCGAGCTGCAATAGGCTGCGTGCTCCAATCAGGAGTAACCACCATGTTCGAATCCAATCAGCACATCCAGCCGCACCCTGTGAACCTGAACCAGAAGGCGTCGATGATCGACAGTCAGTGGAGCCCCAGGGTTGTTGCACAGATGAACGACTACCAGTTCAAGGTCGTGCGTATTGAGGGGGAATTCATCTGGCATGCGCACCCGGAAACCGATGAAGCCTTTCTGGTACTCGAAGGCACGCTGCGCATCGATCTGCCGCAACGCAGCGTCCATGTAGCGCCCGGCGAGTTGTTCGTGGTACCGCGGGGTGTGCAGCATCGAACAGCGGCCGAGGGCGAGGCCAAGCTGCTGATGATCGAGCCCTGTGGCGTCCTCAACACTGGCCATGAGGGCGGTGAGCGCACGACGCCTAATGATCTGTGGATCTAGCCATCCAGGTACTGCGCTTCGTCAAAGCCTCAAGGCAGGTCTGGACGCTCAATAGATCCCCAAATCGGTCAAGAGCCTCATTCACTGCCTGACACTCAGCAGTCTTCAGTGATCACTTGGGACTTCCACCGCTGACAGCCGCCTGACCCTCACCAGGCGGCACGTGCTCCGGTGCCAGAACCGTCAAGCCTTCATACAAGCGCCTCGCGGCTATGCTGGCCGTCGATCAGGCGCAGCAGGCCCAGCGGGTTGGCGTCTTTGAGGGCGTCGGGCAGTAGCGCCTCGGGGTAGTCCTGGAAGCAGACTGGGCGCAGAAAACGGTCGATCGCCAGGGTCCCGACGGATGTACCGCGCGCATCGGATGTGGCGGGGTACGGCCCGCCGTGCACCATCGCCTCGCACACTTCGACGCCAGTGGGGTAGCCATTGACCAGCAAGCGCCCGGCCTTGCGTTGCAACACCGGTACCAGCGCGGCGAAGCGCTGGAAGTCTTCAGGCTCAGCAATCAGCGTGGCCGTCAGTTGCCCCTGCAACGCCTCAAGAGCCCGACGCAGTTCTGCTTCGTCAGCCACTTCGATGGCGACCGTGGTAGGCCCGAACACTTCTTCCTGAAGGACTTCATCGCCCTGCAACAAGAGGCTCGCCTGCGCCATGAACAGCTGGGGCTGGGCTTGGTTGCCCCCCTGTGTGGACCCGGCCAGGTGGCGTATCCCTGGGTGCTGGTGCAGGCGCTGCACGCCGGCACAATAGCTGCGCAGGGTTCCGGCATTGAGCATGGTCTGGCCAGGCTGATCAGCCAGGTGCGCGCCTAACTGCGCCAGGAAGTCGCTGAAGGCTTCGCCAGCGATACCGATGACCAGCCCCGGGTTGGTGCAAAACTGACCACACCCCATCACCACCGAATTGGCCAGCTCCCTGGCAATCTGCGGGGCTCGCGCTCGCAGCGCGCCTGGCAGCACCAGCACCGGGTTGATGCTGCTCATTTCGGCAAACACCGGAATCGGCTGCGCGCGAGCGGCCGCCATGTCGCACAGGGCCCGTCCACCCTTGAGCGAGCCCGTAAAGCCCACGGCTTGAATCATCGGATGACGCACCAGGGCTTCACCTACCCCCGCGCCGTAGATCATGTTGAACACGCCAGCGGGCATGCCGGTCGCTACAGCGGCCCGTTCGATGGCTTCACCCACCCACTCGGCCGTAGCCATGTGCCCGCTGTGCGCCTTGATCACCACCGGGCACCCTGCCGCCAGCGCAGCGGCGGTGTCGCCACCGGCCGTGGAGAAGGCCAAGGGGAAATTGCTGGCGCCGAACACCGCCACCGGGCCCATGCCAGTGCGGTACTGACGCAGGTCAGGCCGTGGCAGCGGCTGGCGCTGGGGTTGCGCGCGATCGATGCGGGCGCCCAGAAAGTCGCCGCGCCGCAGCACCTTGGCGAATTGGCGCATCTGGTTGCTGGTGCGGGCACGCTCGCCCTGGATGCGCCCCGCTGGCAGGGCAGTTTCTCGGCAGACGGTGGCGATGAAGGTATCGTCCAATGCATCGAGCTGATCGGCGATAGCGTCGAGAAACTGCGCGCGGCGCTCAGGTGCCAGGGCACTGTATGCGGGGAAGGCGGCTTCGGCGGCCTGGGCTGCGGCGTCCACTTCTTCGGGGGTTGCCTGGCTGAAGGTGACCGGCAGGGCCTCCCCCGTGCAGGCATCGAGGCTTTGCAGGCGCACACTGCCAGCGGCGCTGCGTTGGCCGCCAATGAAATTGCTTCCAGTCATGATGGACTCCTGAATTAAGAGATTGAAGTTGCCGCACCTGACCGCTGCCCAGGGCACGGGGCACGTGCCCTGACGGCCAAAGGTGGGCTTACAGGCTTTTCACGCTCCCTGGCTGCACCTGCTTCGCTGCTGGCGCAATGCCGTTGCGCAGCGGCTCGCCGAAGGCTGGCAGGCTGATTTCGAAGGTATCGCCAGGCTGCGCCTGGATGCCGTCGGCGAACGACAGCGTCGCAGTGCCGAAGTAGTGCACATGAATATCGCCAGGTCGCAGGAACTGGTCGTATTTGAAGTGATGGAACTCCAGGTTCTCGAAGCTATGGCACATGTTCTGCTCACCTGACAGGAAGGGTTGGCTCCATACCGGTTGGCCATCACGCAGGATGCGGCTGGTGCCCTCAAGGTGCGCCGGCAGTGCACCGAGCCGCAGCTCCGGTCCGAAACTGCAGGCGCGCAGCTTCGAGTGGGCCAGATAAAGGTAGTTACGCCGCTCCATCACATGGTCGGAGAACTCGTTGCCCAGCGCGTAGCCCAGGCGGTACGGCGTGCCGTCAGGCCCGATCAGGTACAGGCCGACCAACTCCGGCTCCTCGCCTGCATCCTCGGCAAACGCCGGCAGCGGCAGGTCTGCCCCAGGGCGCACAACAATGGCGCCATCGCCCTTGTAGAACCATTCCGGTTGTGCACCCACCTGCCCTGCTGGCGGTCGGCCGCCTTCCATGCCCCACTGGAACATGCGCATGCTGTCGGTCACGGCGTCCTGGGCCTGTTGCTGATGCATCTTGTCGCGCGTGGCGGCGCTACCCAAGTGGGTCAGGCCAGTGCCGGTCACTAGGCAATGGGCCGGATCGGGGTGATCCAGCGGCGGTAGCACCCGGCGCTCGGCCAACAGCGTTTGGTAATCGTGACGCTCGCCCAGGCCCACTACCTGCACGTGATCGGCCAGGGTCAGGCCAGCGGCGATGGCCTGCAGGGCCAGCTCGCGGGTGGTGTCGATGCCACACACGCGCAAGACGTAGTCACCTTCCACCACGCCGACATGGCGCTCGCCGGTGGCGGTTTCAAATTGGATCAGTCGCATGGTCGTACTCGCTTGTCGGTTGCGAAAAATTATCGGGAGGCGCCAGCCACCTGGGTGGATGCATCACGCTGTCGACGCTCCAGGCGGGCGTAGACAACTCCGGTAAGCAGCACCCCGAACACGGTGACCAGGGCCAGGAAATACAGCCCGGACGACAGGTGCCCCGTGTGTTCTTTCAGGGCGCCGATGCCAAATGGGCCCAGGTAGCCGCCCAGGTTGCCGATCGAGTTGATCAGGGCGATGCCGGCCGCAGCGCTGGCCCCGGAGAAAAACCGCCCAGGCAGGGTCCAGAAGATCGCCGTGCACGAGAACAAGGCGAACGCCACCAGGCATAACGCCGCCAGTTGCAAGGCCGGCACGCTCAACCAAGCACTGAGAAACAGCCCGACTGCGGCCAGGGCGTACAGCAGACCCAGATGACCGTAACGGTCATTGAGGCGGTCCGAGCTGCGTGGCACGACCAGCAAACCAATGATGCCGAACAGGTAGGGCACCGCCGACACGAAACCGGTGACCAAGTCGCTGCCGCCGAACTGGTGGATCAAGGTGGGCAGCCACAACCCAAGCCCGTAGATGCTCAGGGTCATGGGCAGGTAGAACAGCGCCAACAGCAGCACGCGGCTGTCTTTGAGTGCATGCAGCGGGTTGCCGTGGCGGGTCTGGCCGTATTCACGCAGGTCATTGGCCAGCTGCTCCTGCAACCAGGTGCGTTGCGCGTCGCTGAGCCAGCGCACCTTGGCCGGGCCATCTGGCAACAGGCGCAGGGTGGGCCAGGCCAACAGCACCGCAGGGGTCCCGATGCAGATGAACAGCCATTGCCAGCCGTGCAGGCCATAGGTGCCGTCCAGGCCCAGCAATGCGCCGGAAAGCGGCCCTGTGACCAGCATCGCCAACGGCTGGGAAAGGATGAACAAGCCCAGGATCTTGCCGCGATGACGCACCGGGTACCACTGGGTGATGTAGTACAGCACCCCCGGGAAGAAACCCGCCTCGGCTGCCCCCAGCAGAAAGCGCATCACATAGAAGCCGTTCGGCCCGGTCACGAATGCCATGCCAACGGTGATGGCGCCCCATGTGAGCAAGATGCGCGCGAACCAGCGGCGTGCGCCGAAGCGGTCCAGCAGCAGGTTGCTCGGCACTTCGAATAGAAAATAGCCGATGAAGAACAACCCGGCGCCCAGGCCATAGGCCGCGTCGCCCAGGCCAATGTCGGCGCCCATGTGCAGCTTGGCAAAGCCGACCGCCGAGCGATCGACATAAGCCACCAGGTACAACAGAACCAGAAAAGGGATGAGCTTGAGTGTGATCAGGCGGACGAGCCGCTGCTCCTGAATCATGGCGATGTCTCCAATTGTTCTTGTAATGGGTACAACACCAGGCCGAGGTTTTTTGGCAGACCGCTGACCTAGGAAATCGATCATATAGTATTACTATTTGAAACAACAACCCTTCACATGTTGGTTTTTTGGCGATACATTGAGCACCATAACGATAAATAGTAATACTAATAAGGTGTCCATCATGTCCGATAGCAAGCCGTCGCTGCGCTCCGCCCAATGGTTCGGTACCGCCGACAAGAACGGGTTCATGTACCGCAGCTGGATGAAGAACCAAGGCATTCCGGACCACGAGTTCCAGGGCAAACCGATTATCGGCATCTGCAACACCTGGTCGGAGCTGACCCCGTGCAACGCGCATTTCCGCAAGATCGCCGAGCACGTCAAGAAAGGCGTGCTGGAAGCAGGCGGCTTCCCGGTGGAATTCCCGGTGTTCTCCAGCGGCGAATCCAACCTGCGCCCCACGGCCATGCTCACGCGCAATCTGGCGAGCATGGATGTGGAAGAAGCCATTCGCGGGAACCCGGTCGATGCCGTGGTACTGCTGACCGGTTGCGACAAGACCACGCCTGCGTTGCTGATGGGCGCTGCCAGCTGCGACGTTCCGGCCATCGTGGTGACCGGCGGGCCAATGCTCAACGGCAAGCACAAAGGCAAGGATATTGGCGCCGGCACTATCGTGTGGCAGATGCATGAGGCCTATAAGGCCGGCCACATCGACCTGAACGAATTCCTCTCCGCCGAGGCGGGCATGTCGCGCTCAGCCGGCACCTGCAACACCATGGGTACGGCTTCGACCATGGCCTGCATGGCTGAGGCGCTGGGCACCTCGCTGCCGCACAATGCCGCCATCCCTGCCGTGGACGCACGCCGTTACGTGTTGGCGCACTTGTCGGGTATGCGCATCGTCGACATGGTGCGCGAAGACTTGCGGCTGTCGAAAATCCTCACCCGCGAAGCCTTCGAAAATGCCATCCGGGTGAACGCCGCCATTGGCGGCTCGACCAACGCGGTGATTCACCTCAAGGCCATTGCCGGGCGCATTGGCGTCGACCTGCAACTGGAGGACTGGACGCGGGTGGGACGTGGTACGCCGACGCTGGTCGACCTGCAACCTTCGGGGCGTTTCCTGATGGAGGAGTTCTATTACGCGGGCGGTCTGCCGGCCGTGATCCGGCGCCTGGGGGAGCATGGTTTGTTGCCCAACCCGACTGCGCTGACCGCAAACGGCAAGAGCCTGTGGGACAACTGCCACACCGCGCCACTTTATGATGAGGAAGTCATCCGCCCGCTGGACAAACCGCTGGTGGCCGACGGCGGTATCTGTATCCTGCGGGGCAACCTGGCGCCCAAGGGCGCAGTGCTCAAGCCATCGGCGGCCACCCCCGCGCTGATGCAGCATCGGGGTCGCGCCGTGGTCTTCGAGCACTTCGAAGACTACAAGGCCCGCATCAACGACCCGGACCTGGATGTGGACGCCAACTCGATCCTGGTGATGAAGTATTGCGGACCCAAGGGTTATCCCGGCATGGCCGAGGTGGGCAACATGGGGCTGCCGGCCAAGTTGCTTGCCCAGGGTGTAACCGACATGGTGCGCATCTCCGACGCGCGCATGAGTGGCACGGCCTATGGGACCGTGGTGCTGCACGTTGCGCCGGAAGCAGCCGCAGGTGGGCCTTTGGCCGTGGTACGCGAGGGGGACTGGATCGAACTGGACTGCCAGCAAGGCCGCTTGCACCTGGACATCGACGAGCAGGAACTGGCCGGTCGCCTGGCGGATCTGCAGCCACCGCCACAGCTGATCACCGGGGGGTATGCCAAGCTCTACCTGGACCATGTGATGCAGGCTGATGAGGGCTGCGACTTCGACTTTCTCGTCGGCTGCCGCGGGGCGGCGGTGCCCAAGCACTCTCACTAGCCCAGGGGACATCACCCCAAGCGGGACCGTGACTGGCTGAACGGCACGAGGGCGCTTGATGCCGCTTGCCGCTTGAACGCCGTGGAGCTGTCTATGCACCGACAGCTCTGCGCCCGCTAGAGTGCCGAGGCCCGCCAGCCCCCCTCTGTCCGCCATCAAGGCGCTGCAAAACAGCCCTGCATCCATCAGTGCTATGATGCGAGCCCCCGCCAGAAGGACCTCGCACACCCCTCATGAATTACCGCCAGCCCTCAACGCGCAAGAGCATGCACGCTACCTTGGTCCAGGACCTGGGCCTGCAGATCGTGTCCGGTCAACTCGCCCCAGGGCAGAAGCTGCCGTCCGAGGCAAGCCTGTGCGAAAGCTACGCGATCAGTCGGCCGGTGTTTCGTGAGGCCATGCGTGCCCTGACGGCCAAGGGCCTGGTCGAAGCGCGCCCCCGGGTCGGCACCCTGGTCAGGCCGCGCCATGACTGGCACATGCTCGACCCCGATGTGCTGCACTGGCTGATGCAGGCAACGCCGCAACAGGAGTTCTTCAATACCCTGTCCAGCGTACGCTGGGTCATAGAGCCTGCTGCTGCTGCCCTGGCCGCCACCAGTGCCACGCCAGAGGACGTGGCGTCGATCGGCGAGGCCTACCAGCGGATGGAAGCAGCGCGTACGCCAGATGAGCGGCTGCAGCCAGACCTGGACTTTCACGCCCGTATTGCCGATGCCACCCACAATGACCTGCTCGCCTACCTGTGCAACATGCTGTCGATGGCGTTGCGCGAATCGGTGCGCTTTTCCAACCAGCGTCCGAATTTCGATGAGCTCGCCCTCCCCCGGCACAAAGCCATTTTGACGGCTATCCAGAACGGCGACGCCCTCGGCGCCCGGCATGCCTCCCTGGTGCAGCTCGAAGATGCCCGCGTGGCGCTGAGCAAGGTGCTAGGGCAAGACCCGGCCAGCTGAGCGCCAAAAAGCATAATCATAAGGCCATCATTGGCGTAACAGCCTTTGGACGTGGCGAATCGGCCATCCGTTACCGCGGAGTGTGGCGTGCGTCACATTGGGCGCCTAACTAGCACATCCGTACTATTTCACCGTCTTGGGTCGCTCCCGATACTCCCCCTGTTTACCGCCGTACACAGGAACGCCAAGCCCTTGGGGCGCGGTGGCCACGCTGGTGGCATCTCATGGAGTCTCCGGAGCCGTTATGAACCCCTTATTCAAGTTATCACCCCTCACCTTCGCGATTACGCTCGCCCTGGCCCCCGGCGCGTACGCAGCCGACTACGTGCTCGACAGCGGTCAGGACACTTTCAGCAGCGACCGAGGCATTGATGGCGCTGTGGTGCTACGCCCCAGCAACGGCACGCCGTCCACCCTCACCCTCAACAATGGCGCCCAAGTCACCAGCTTCGGCGGCCGGATCGGTGGATCGTCCACCAACGACGCTGCCAGTACGGCCATGGCCACGGTCGTCGTACAGGGCCCTGGTACACGTTGGAACGTGCCACGCACCGGCGCGGTGCTGGGCAACACCATCGTGATCGGCGGCGCCGGGCAAGGCACTCTCAACGTGCTTGGCGGCGGGCAGGTGTCGGTCCGGGACCTGCAGCTGAGCGACAATGGCAATGCCGGCAACGCACTGTCCCGGGCCAACCTGCTGGTCAGCGGCCAGGGCTCAAAAGTGGACACGGTCAACGTCACCTCCGGTGGCGTGTTCCTGTACGACTCGCGCATCAACCTCAAGGATGGCGGGCAACTGGCCAGTGAGCGTGTGGCCATCAACTCGATCAGCGAACTGTCGGGCGCTGGCACGCGCTGGGACAACACCGGCACCTTCAGAAACCGCAACGACCTGAGCCTGAGCGACGGCGCCGTGTTGACCAGCGACTCCATGGCGCTGGGGTCGGCCAACGTCAGCCGCAACACCCAGGTCAATGTCTCCGGTGAAGGCACCCGCCTGGCCACGCGTGCCATGACACTGGGCACCACGACTTCCAGCACCATCCTGACCCTGTCCAACGGCGCCGAGCTGAGCAGCACCGACGGGATCGACATCAGCGAGCTGACCAGCATCAACTCCGCCGCCCGTGGCACGCTCAGCATCGGTGGCGCCGTCGTGCGGGACGATGCGCGTACCGACATCGATGCCATCAGCGCCGGTACCGCCCAGGCGGCGGGCCGCCTCGACCCGCAAACGGCCATTCGCTTCGGCGCCGGCAGCGGTGCGCTGGCGTTCAACCACACCGACAGCAACCTGCAAGTGAACAACCGCATCAGTGGCGCTGGCCGTGTGTACGCGTTCAGCGGCGACACCACCTTGGGCGGCGACCTGACCGGCCTTTCGGGGAGCACGGTGGTACGTGGTGGGCGGCTGGTACTGGGCGGCGACGTGGACCAGACCAACCCACGAGGCACATCATTGCTGAGCGTGGGCAACGGCACCTTGGTGGTCAACGGTACCGTTGGGCATACCGACGCTTCAGGCAACTACAGCAACCGTGCCCAAGTATTGGCCGGTGGCGTGCTGGCGGGTAACGGACAGGTCGGGAGCACGCAAGTGGCCTCGGGCGGTACGCTGTCGCCAGGTGAAGCAGCACTGGGCACCTTGAACATCAAGGGCGACCTGGACATGGCAGAAGGCTCCAGGTACGCCGCCGACATTGCTGGCAATGGCGGCTCGGACCGCGTCAACGTAAGCGGCAGCGCCACCCTGCGCGGTACGCGTGTGGACGTGACCACACTCAACGACGCTCAAAGCTACCAGACCGGGCAAACCTATACCCTGCTGGCCGCTCAAGGCGGTGTGGTGGAGGGCGCAGCGGCAGGTACCGCGTATGCGCAAGCGTTTACCAACTCGGCATTTCTCAATGTCAGCCTGCAGCGCACCGCCAATGAGCTGAACCTGACCATTGCGCAGAAAGGCACTACACCGCCTGTTGAACCACCCGTGGAGCCGCCTGTAGAGCCTCCCGTGAAGCCGCCGGTACAGCCGCCTGTAGAGCCCCCGGTCGAACCGCCCGTACAGCCGCCGGTCGAGCCGCCTGTTGAACCCCCGGTGCAGCCGCCTGTAGAACCGCCTGTCGAGCCCCCGGTACAGCCGCCGGTCGAGCCCCCAGTAGAACCACCGGTACAGCCACCCGTTCAGCCGCCGGTGCAACCGCCAACCACAGGCACCCCGGGCATCTTCCAGACGGTGGCGCTCACACAGAACCAGTGGAATACGGCGGGCGCCCTGAGTGCATTGCAACAGAGCGGCGACCCGCTGCGCCTGTACAACAACTTGCTGGTACTGGATGCAGCCAGTGCCCGCAATGCCATCGACCAACTGTCCGCTGATTATCACAGCAGCACGGGCACCGCGCTGATTGCCAATAGTCAAGTCGTGTCGGGCGTGCTCGGCACCCGCGTACGCGGCCTGTTGGACACTAACACCGTGCGCATGCCGCCAGGGGCATCGAACCTGATGCCGGCCACCCCCGAGGCGCAAGGCGGCGCGTGGGCGCAAGTGTTCGGCAACTGGTCGAAGCTCGATGGCAACAGCGGCGCCAGCGGCCTGCACCAACGCACCGGTGGTGTGCTGATCGGCGCGGACGGCAGCATTACCCAGGACTGGCGTGCCGGCGTGTACGGCGGTTACAGCCGCTCCAAGTTCGATGCCGATGACCGCGATGCCAAGGGCCACAGTGACAACTATCACCTGGGCCTGTACACCGGCGCCCAGATCGACGCGCTGCGCCTGAGTGCAGATGTGGGCTACACCTGGCACAAGCTCGACAGCAGCCGCAACGTGGCGTTTGCCGGTTACAGCGACCACCTCAAGGGCAAGCGCGACGCCAAAACGCTGCAAGCCAGTGGCGAGGCGGCCTACCGCATCGGCCTGGGCGCGGTGGCGTTGGAGCCGTTCGTAGGGGTGTCCCACGTGAACTACGACGCCGACCGTTTCCGCGAAAAGGGCGGCGCAGCGGCGCTGAACGTATCGAGCGAGAAACAGGACACCTGGTTCTCCACGGTCGGCATGCGGGCTTCAACCCACACACGTGTGGCCAATCACGATACGCAGCTGTTCGGCTCGCTGGGCTGGCGCCGGGCCTACGGCGACCTGGACCCACGCAATGAGCAGGCGTTTGCCGGTGGACCGAACTTTGAGGTGCAAGGGATTGCGCAGACGCGAAACGTGACACTCACTGAAGTGGGGGCAAAGGTACAGCTGAACCGTCAGACTGATGTAGGGCTGTCGTATCAAGGGCAGTTTGGTTCTGATACACGGTTCCATTCGGTCAATGCAGGCATCACGGTTCGCTTCTGAGGGGCGGCGGGGGCACAGCCCCCGTCGGACATAGTGACTGCGGCATCCAGGGCTTCCAGGCAGCCCTGGATGAGCACCGGCACTTCCTGCCTGGGGACCCACCAGTTTTGAGGTGCGCGGAATCTAGTCTCGCCAGGTCGCTGCCAATTCAGCGACCGGTTTTGACAGATCCCTGACGTTGCCTTCAGGTGCACACTTTCTATGGTGGCTGTACGTGTGGGCACCCCTGTGGTGCGCCCAGTGCCAACGTCTCGGTCTGTCAACCCGCGTACAGCTGCCACCCTATTGTTTGACAGCAACAGTGAGGCGGCTCCACTCCCTACGTTGGAGTTGAACCATGCTCAAGATCGTCCCCGCCCCCCTCCCCACAATGCCTGCCTAGAAGACATTTTGATCCAGGCCACCGAGTACGCTACGTGCGCGGCCGCTGTAGTGCAACAGGCCTTGTCACTGGGTTCCAGGTCGCCCTCTTCGGTGCTGATGCTGACGTCTCTGCATGAGCTCGAAACGCTGAAAGCTCTGCTTGAGTCAGCGAGCGCTGGGCCAGCATTAAGCGTGCAGGCCCGCCCGAGCGCTACCCTGGCTGCGCCGGTTGCTTGCGATAGAGCGACGGCATGCAAGCAAACAATGCCAAACAGCTCAACACCGCCACCGCCCCGGCGAGCACACCGAAACCTGTGCCTAATACCGCGCTCACACCCATCGCCACAACGGCTGCGCTGCCAATCTGGCAAAACCCCACCAACCCCGAAGCGGTGGCTGCATGCCCATGTTCACTGGCGATAGCACCTGAGATTGCCAGTGAAAGCGATGACCCATTGGCCAGGCTGACCAGGCACATAGGCAGCACCACGGCCGTAACGCTGTGCCACCCCATGGCGTACGCCAGGAGAAACGCCATGGCGCCGAGTACGAAGCAGGTGATGCCGATCGCAACGATCCGGTCGTAAGGTAAGCGGTCAAGCAGCCGCCGGGCCAACAGGTTGGCCCCGATGATGCCCAAGGTAAGCGGCATATACAGCCAACCGCTTTGCGCCTCGCTCAAGCCTGCTTGTACGAAAAGGAACGGCGACTGCGTCAGATAAACGAACCAAGCACAATAGATAGAACACACCACTAACGTGTAGCGGCAAAAGCTGCGGTCACCCAGCACACGGCTAAAACCCGCAAAGGGGGCGTTCCTGCTCCGCGCCGCGACCGGTAGCGTTTCAGGTATTAAAAACAGCGCCAAAAGCAGCGCTAGCGCCCCGAATGCTGCGACGAACAGAAAGTCGGCTCGCCAGCCGAATGCGACGGCCAAGTGCCCACCGATTGCCGGGGCCAATGCCGGCGAGAGTGATACGAGGGGGTAAATCACGGCATAGACTTTCGCCGAGGTTCGCTTGTCGCAGGTGTCGGCGATCAACGCACGACCAATCACCAGCCCCGCCGCCGCGCCCACCGCTTCCACCATGCGCCACGCGATGAAGTCCATGTAGCTGCTGGACAGCGCGCAGCCCACGGAGCCCAGCAGATAGAGAACGCCACCGGCAAGCAGCGCTGGCTTGCGTCCTCCTCGGTCTGACATTGGGCCATAAGCCAACTGCGCAATGGCCAGTGCCAGTAGATAGAACGAAACGGTTTGCGGCATTTGCCAACTGGCAATGCCAAATTCAGTAGCCATGCCGGGCATCGCGGGTAGATAGATATCCGAGGCGACGAGGCCGAAGGCGCTCAGCATGGCGACTGTCAGGATGAAGGATAAGCGAGGCATTGTGCTCCCTGGCATCCGGCTTGGGCCGGCTGCGTGATGGACGATGAATGAACCTCGCTATGTTATGCAGCCTGCATCAATGCGAAAATGCACGTAATCGCAGCCCAGGGCTGCATATTTGCATCTTCAGGAAGCGCGCCACGATGAATTGGGATGACATACGCATTTTCCTCGCAGTGCACCGCGCCGGCACCCTGCGGGCTGCAGCCAAAGCTTTGGGCATCGACCAGACTACGGTCGGTCGGCGGCTGGCGGGGCTTGAGCAAACCTTGAGCAGCCGTCTATTCCTCCGCAGCACTGGGGGGCTGGCGTTGACGACCACCGGACAACAGCTCGTACAAAAGGCTGAGGAAATGGAGCGGATGGCCGTCTCCTTCGAGCGCCAGGCTGAAGGCAGCGACCCTCATCCGTCGGGTGAGGTGCGCGTCACCACCACCGATGCGCTGGCCGTTGATTTCGTCATACCCGCGATCGAGCAACTGCGGGCCACTCATCCTGAGGTGCGGGTCATTCTGACCACCACTACCCGGCTATTGGACTTGGGGCGCAGAGAGGCCGATATAGCCGTGCGCACGGTACGCCCAGAACAACCTGACCTGATCGTGCGACGGCTGGCTCACTGGACTGTCGGACTGTATGCGACACAGCGCTACCTTAAATTGCGTGGGAAGCCAGAGCCTGGTAGCGCCCTGGTGGGGCATGACATCGCCCTCTACCAGAAAGGTGTAACCGAGCGTCAGGATGACACGCTGGCAGGAGAACCCAGATCCGCAGGCTGTGTTGTCGCGGAGCTGGACTCGAGCCTCATGCTGGCAACCTTCGTACGCGCCGGCCTGGCCCTCGGTGAGTTGCCGGAATACATGGCCCGGCGAGATACCAGTTTGGTGCGAATTTGGCCTGATCGTAAGCGGGCCACGCCATATGAAGCCTGGCTTGTGCTGCATCGGGACCTGGCGCACACGGCAAGGGTGAGGGTTGTAGTGGACGCAATCGTTGCGGCATTTGCCAAATGAGGGCTACATGAGCGCTACTTGGCGCAACACCGCATCGGCGGTCAGACTGAAGCTCGCTGGGGCAGGACACCGTAGTGTGAAGTTCGGCTTGGTGAGTGATGGCATTGCGTTTCTCAGATGAGCTGTGTGTAACTGCTGTCGATCAACAGGTCTTCTGGAGCGTTTATGTTCAGCCACATTCAGCTCGGTGCTCGGGACCTGCCGGCCATGATCAGGTTCTACGATGCCGTACTCGCCACCCTGGGGCTTGTCCGCATGCCCGACAACCACGATGGCGGCCCCTGCGGCGCTGGATGGCAAAGGCCGGACAGGGAATGGCCGCAGTTCTATGTGCAACTGCCATTCAACGGACTGCCTGCGACATGGGGCAACGGCGTGCAAATAAGCTTTGCCGCCAGCTCACAGGATCAGGTGCAGGCGGCATGGCGCACAGCGTTGGCGATGGGTGCTCAGGATGAGGGCGCACCTGGGTTGAGGCCGCAGTATGGGCAGGACTACTACGGTGCCTACTGCAGGGATATTGAGGGCAACAAGCTTTGTTTCGTACATGCTTGCGGGCTCGCCCACCCTGATGTCCCATGAAGCAGACGCTCCAGTCTAATACCCCCCTGAATGGCACCATCGCTCGGTAGGCGCTAGGTGATGGCATATTGTTATTCATAAAAGATATTTAAGAAATTTCTTTTATTCCATTAGATTCTGACAGGTGACTTTGATGTAACAAGTCATTTCATCTACTGGGCTGTCACTGCGCACTACTAGGCAGCGGCCTATGACTTGGTCAACTTCCTGTCGGTTTCACATAATGAGTTTCGATGTTGCTTTCGCCCTGTCCACCTTACCCGCGTTCGTTTCGGCAGTCGGCGTCACATTACAAGTGGGGCTGATTGCCATCGTCACGTCACTCGGCGTGGCATCTCTAAACGCCGCGATTGTGATGTTCCGAGTGCCTGTGCTTCAACCGATGGTGCGGGTGTACGTTGAAATTGCACGGAACACGCCGCTGCTGATCCAACTGTTTTTCATCTACTTCGCCTTGCCCAGCATCGGCATACGGGTCTCTGGGTTCGCTTCGGCGATCATCGCCATGACCTTCCTCGGTGGCGCCTACCTCACGGAAATTCTGCGCGCGGGCATTGACGCCGTGCCTGCCGCCCAGATCGAGGCAGGTCTGGCCATTGGTCTGTCTCGCTGGCAGTTGCTTCGCCACGTCATCCTGCCGCAGGCCGGCATCCTCAGTACACCGGCGCTGTTCGCCAACTTCGTGTTTCTGCTCAAGGAAACCACAGTAGTGTCTGCTGTAGCGGTGCCGGAGATCCTCTACACCACCAAGAACTATATCGCCCTTTACTACAAGACCTACGAAATGCTTGCGGTCATGACGCTGCTCTGCGTTCTGCTGTTCGTCCCGCTATCGCTGCTGCTGCGTACGTTAGAAAGGAGGTTGCAACATGGCCAGTTCGGGCATTGATCTGTTGTGGGTGTCCGCGCCACAACTGGCGATCGGCATAGGCCGCACACTAGGAATCTCGTTGCTGGCCATAGTGTTCAGCAGCTTGGGCGGGATGCTCTACGGCGTAGTGCGCAACTTGGAGGTGCGCTGGATCGACGTTGTGCTGATCGTCTACCTGGAGATGTTCAGGGCCATACCGGTGCTGGTCTGGCTTTACCTGTTTTTCTTCGGTATGCCGATCTTTCTGGGATGGAGTATTTCGGGATTTTGGTGCGCTGTGCTGGTGCTGTCGCTATGGGGCGCTTGCGAAGTGGGTGAGGTGGTCCGTGGCGCGCTACGCTCCCTACCCCGCGGCCAACGTGAGGCGGGCCTGGCGATCGGCCTGAACCTGCCGCAATTATACGTCAAAGTGCTCCTGCCCCAAGCCTTGCGCAGAATGACGCCCCCGCTGATCAACGTGTTCACGCGGCTGATCAAGACAAGTTCGCTGGCAGTGCTGATTGGCGTGGTGGACGTGATCAAGATCGGACAGCAGATCATCGAGCGTACCTATGAATCGGTGCTGATCTACGGGTTTCTCTTCGCATTCTTCTTTCTGGCCTGTTATCCGCTGTCAGCCGCGTCGCGTGTGCTCGAACGGCGGTGGAATCACTCATGACTGCATTGATCGAACTGGCGGGATTCTCCAAGAACTTTGGCAGTAATCCGGTTTTAAACCATATCGACCTGTCCGTTCGTGAGGGTGAGGTGGTAGTGATTCTCGGCCCCAGCGGCTGCGGCAAAAGTACCTTGCTGCGCTGCCTGAATGGCCTCGAACTGGGTCACGCGGGAACATACCGCTTTGCTGGACGCCAATTGCCCGGCAATGGCGGTTGGCGTGCGGTGCGCCAAGAGATAGGCATGGTATTTCAAAGCTATCACCTGTTCCCGCACATGACCGTGCTTGACAATATTTTGCTGGGCCCTGTCAACGTGCAAAAACGCCCCGTTCACCAAGTGCGCGCCCAGGCCGAAACGCTGCTTGCGCGGGTTGGACTGCTGGACAAGCGCGATGCCTGGCCCCGCGAATTGTCTGGCGGTCAGCAACAACGAATCGCGATTGTTCGTGCCCTGTGCATGCACCCGAAGGTCATGCTGTTCGACGAGGTGACTGCCGCCCTCGACCCGGAAATGGTCAAGGAGGTGCTGGAGGTGATTCTGGACCTTGCCGACAGTGGCATGACGCTTTTGATCGTCACGCATGAAATGGCCTTTGCCCGTGCAGTGGCTGACCGGGTCCTGTTCATGGACGGCGGTCGTATCACTGAACAGAGTACCCCTGAAACATTCTTCAGCTCCCCGCAGACCGCACGCGCGCAGCAGTTTCTGGAGAAGTTTTCCTATGTAGAAAATCTGCCCAAGAGGAATGCATCGTGAAACTAAAATCTGCCCTCGTTTTTCCACTGCTGGCTGTCGGTCTGCTAATCGGCAGCGCCGCTGCCCACGCTGAAGGGTATCTGGATAAGATAAAAGCTCGGGATAAATTGATCGTAGGCGTATTCAGCGACAAGCCCCCCTTCGGTTTTGTCAACGAACAAGGCGATTACGTTGGCTTCGACACGGACCTTGGCCGCCGCTTTGCAAAGGATCTGCTGGGCGATGAAAAAAAGATCGAATTCGTCGTGGTAGAGCCAGCTAGTCGCATTCCGTTTCTGCAAAGCGACAAGGTGGACTTGATCCTGGCCAACATGACCGTGACGCCCGAGCGCGCTCAGGTAGTGGATTTCACCAACCCTAACCTGCGTGTGGCGGTGCAGGCATTGGTACCGGAGAAAAGCACGGTCCAACGCCTGGATGACCTGGCAAGCAAAACCGTCATTGTCACTGCAGGAACAACTGCTGACGTGTGGCTGACGAAAAATCACCCGGACTGGAAGCTGCTCAAGTTCGAGAAAAACTCTGAATCCTTGCAAGCGCTGGCAAATGGTCGCGGTGACGCCTATGCGCAAGACAACCTGGTGCTGTTCGGATGGGGCAAGCAGAACCCGGGCTATCGCCTATTGCCGCAGAAACTAGGCGACGAAGCGCCGATCGCGCCAGCGGTGAAAAAGGGCAATGCCGAGCTGCAACAGTGGGTCAATACCGAACTGGCGAGCCTGGGCAAGGAGAAGTACCTGCTCAAGTTGTATGATCAGTACGTGCGTGCACAACTGGCGGCCGATACCGAT
Source organism: Pseudomonas sp. WSY_20 (assembly GCF_043104335.1). NCBI lineage: Bacteria > Pseudomonadati > Pseudomonadota > Gammaproteobacteria > Pseudomonadales > Pseudomonadaceae > Pseudomonas > Pseudomonas sp. WSY_20. The sequence goes on along the minus strand of NZ_JBICKP010000017.1, from coordinate 215,992 downwards.
CCTGCTGCGGTGATTGTTGAAGGCGGTGACTGGAAGTAAGCCGTTCGAAGGTGGCAGGCTTGCCTGCCGCCTTGGACATCACTAAGCACTCGGCACCACAGCCGACATTCCTCGCAGACTGCTTGATTTGGTGGCAACTGAAGCGCCGGCGGTGAAGCCTGCGCGTGGATCTATCTGGTCTGCAAGAAGCCAGTATTCACCCGCTTGCAAGCCTTCATGAACGCCGACGATACCCGGCGATCAATAATGCCATCCCAGGCACCAGCATCCCCACTGCAGTGTAGCCAAAAGCGGCCTGCCCCGATGCGCCCACGGCGGCAAACGCCGCACCTACGGCGAGCAGCGGCATTGCAGCGAAGTAAAATGGTTTGGCTACCTTGCTCATATCGAACCTCCTGTTTGCAATTATCTGTGTGGGCATCCAAGCTTACATGCACGTGTACTCGGCAGGGTAGCCATGCTTGCGCACCTGCTTCAAACCAATGTGCAACTGACTGGTCAAGTCCACCGAGCTCTCGATTCAACGCTGATCGCCAACCTCATATTTTGGTCGGGCAAGCGCTCAAAAGAGCTGATGCGCGATGTACTTGGCAAAACGCTCAAGCCGGGATGTGGTTTTGGCGGACTCACCAAGTGGGGGGTTAGGTTCAAGTTCATTGATAAATCAAAAGACAATCCGCCCACTTCGCGCTGCGCTTGATTCGAAGGGCTAAGATCGCAGTCGATTAGCCAGATAACCTTTCACGCAGAGCCTAGCTGATCAAATTCGCCATTCTGATCGATGGCTATACCGCGTGCCCGACCTACCCCCCAAGCCAAGGCTCTGGTCATGGATTCTCCGGGTCGAGTTGAACGCATCTTCCAGGATCGGTAAGCCTCCTGAGGCGTAAATGCCTATGAACAATTGAGTGCTGCCTGTGCGCGAGAGACATACCTGCACATCAATGTATGTACCTTCGTTCAACACTTCTTCGTGTACTCGGTGATGGAGATTCACATCAGCCATCCCCAATAAACGCTGCCACGGCGCCGCATACCAGCCTCCTCCGACTTAAGTCGTACTCGAATGGTGAACCTAGAAGGTAGCTCTCTGTCTGGATGGCGCAACTTCAAAGCGGTATTACAGGAAAACACCTGACGACCGGCTCATTTACCCATACGCGCCCGACACCCCATACAGCTATAAGCACGGTACTCGCCGGCCCGCTGGTCAAAGGTGACCGCAATTCACACCTGGAGTATCCAGGCATTCTCAATTGCCACTGCCCAAGGCTTAGAGGCAGCAAATGAACTGTCGGTCACAGGTTCGTGCGTGCCTGTGCTAACTATTTTGAAGAGGAAGCAGGCGTAACAACCTGAGAAGTTACGTAAAAGTCACGCACATGAAAAAGGCCACCCCTTTCGGAAATGGCCTAAGTCATTGAATATAATGGTCGGGACGGAGTGATTCGAACACTCGACCCCTTGCACCCCATGCAAGTGCGCTACCGGGCTGCGCTACGCCCCGACTGGGCTTTGAAGCATGTTCTCGTTACCGCTGAGAACGATGAAGAATATACCCTAACCTTTTGATTAATGGAAGCTTTTTTTCAAAAATTTCCACTCATCCTAAACAACGGTCACTTCTTCAGCACCACCAACACATCTTCCAACTCGACAATCATCTGACGAATCAGCTGTTTGTACTGGCTCGACTCATCCTTGGCCTCATCACTGGAAAGCCGCAACCTCGCCCCGCCAATGGTGAAGCCCTGGTCGTAAAGCAGGGCGCGAATCTGGCGGATCATCAGCACGTCTTGGCGCTGGTAATACCGCCGGTTGCCCCGCCGCTTCACAGGATTGAGCTGATCGAACTCCTGCTCCCAATACCGCAACACGTGCGGTTTTACAGCGCAAAGTTCGCTGACCTCACCAATGGTGAAGTACCGTTTGCCCGGTATGGGGGGCAGTTCGTCGTTATGGCTTGGTTCCAGCATAGGCCTCAACCCGGGCCTTCAACTTCTGCCCTGGACGAAAGGTGACGACGCGCCGTGCGGTGATCGGGATTTCTTCCCCAGTCTTGGGGTTGCGGCCCGGCCGCTGGCGTTTATCGCGAAGGTCGAAGTTGCCGAAACCGGACAACTTGACCTGCTCGTTCTCTTCAAGTGCGTGCCGAATTTCTTCGAAAAACAGCTCGACCAGCTCCTTGGCCTCACGCTTGTTAAGCCCCAGCTCCTCGTACAGCCTCTCGGCCATCTCAGCTTTCGTCAGAGCACCCATGCCGTTATTTCCTTAACGTGGTGTTCAACCTTTGTTCGAGCGAGGTGAGGATAGTGTGCAAGGTAGTGTTCACCTCATCGTCGTTAAGAGTGCGCGATGGATGCTGCCAGGTCAAGCCGACTGCCAGGCTTTTTCTATCAGGATCAATGCCTTTACCCTGGTAGACATCAAACAGCCTGAGGTCTGTGAGCCATTCGCCTGCATTGTCACGAATTACGTCAAGCACGTCTTGAGACGCTACATCACGACCTGCGATCAACGCCAGGTCACGACGGGTTTCCGGGAACTTGGACAACTCGCTGAATTTCGGCAATCGGCCTTCGACCACATCGGCCAGCACCAGCTCGAAAACGAAGACCGGGCGGTCCAGGTCCAGGGCTTTTGCAAGCTCTGGATGAAGCGCGCCCAGATAGCCAACGGTCTTACCTTCACGCTGGATTTCGGCGGTCTGACCAGGGTGCAAGGCTGGATGCTTGCCAGCGACGAAGGTGAAGTCGCCCAACGCACCAGAATAACCCAGCAGGGCTTCCACATCGGCCTTCACGTCGAAGAAATCGATGGTGTCGCGGCCGTTGGCCCAGCCTTCAGGCAAGCGGCTGCCTGTAGCGACGCCGGCAATCATCGGTTCCTGTGCCAAGTTGCCTAACTGGCCAACGAAACGTAGGCCACTTTCGAACAAGCGCACGCGGTCCTGCTGGCGATTGAGGTTGTGCTGCAATGCCTTGACCAGGCCCGGCCACAGAGAGGCACGCATGGCCGCCATGTCGCTGGAGATAGGGTTGGCCAGCAACAGTGGCTCTACGCCTGGGCTGAACAGCTCGAACAGTTTCGGATCGATGAAGCTGTAGGTAATGGCCTCCTGGTAACCACGAGCAACCAGCAGACGACGCAGGTTTGGCAGCTCGCCACGGGTTTCCGGGCGTGCTTGCGGCGCCAGGCGCGCTTGCGGGTAGCGCACGGGCAGGTTGTTGTAACCGTACAGACGCGCGAGCTCTTCGATCAGGTCGACTTCGAGGCTGATATCGAAGCGGTGGCTCGGAACGTTGACCGTCCACTGCCCTGCTCCGTCTGCCTGGGTAGCCAGACCAAGGTTGTTGAGCAACTGCTCGACCTGGGACGGGTCCATTTCCATGCCAAGCATCTGGGCGATGCGATCGGCACGCAGGGTAACCGGGGCAATGCGGGGCAAGTGTTGCTCGCTGACGGCTTCAACGATAGGGCCGGCTTCACCGCCTACCACTTCCAGCAGCAATGCGGTCGCGCGCTCCATGGCCTCGCGGGCCAACTGGGAATCGACGCCGCGCTCATAACGGTGCGAGGCGTCGGTGTGCAGGCCGTAGGAGCGGGCCTTGCCTGCAACGGAAATCGGCTCGAAGAAAGCGCTTTCCAGGAACAGATCACGGGTTTTAGCGGTGTCGACGCCGCTGTGCTCGCCGCCCATGACGCCGGCGATGGCCAGGGCGCGGGTGTGGTCGGCAATGACCAGGGTGTCGGCACGCAGTGCAACTTCCTGGCCGTCGAGCAGCACGAGCTTCTCGCCTTCCTCGGCCATGCGTACGCGAATGCCGCCGTTGATCTCTGCCAAGTCAAAGGCGTGCATCGGCTGGCCGAGTTCGAGCATCACGTAGTTAGTGATGTCTACGGCAGCGTCGATGCTGCGCACGTCGCTGCGGCGCAGACGCTCGACCATCCACAGCGGCGTCGGCTTGCTCAGGTCGACATTGCGGATGACCCGCCCCAGGTAACGTGGGCAAGCTGCCGGCGCATGGACCTCGACTGGGCGCACTTCGTCGTGCGCGGCAGCCACGGCTGGCACCAGCGGGCGGGTAACCGGCACGTCGTACAGCGCGCTGACGTCGCGCGCCAGGCCGGCGATTGACAGGCAATCACCCCGGTTGGGCGTAAGCCCGATTTCGATGCTGGCATCATCCAGGCTCAGGTACTGGCGAATGTCTTCGCCTACCGGTGCATCGCTGGCCAGTTCGAGCAGGCCATCGTTTTCTTCACTGATCTGCAGTTCGGCCGCCGAGCAGAGCATGCCGAATGACTCCACACCGCGCAGCTTGGCCTTCTTGATCTTGAAGTCACCAGGCAGTTCGGCGCCGATCATGGCGAAGGGGATCTTGATCCCTGGCCGTGCGTTAGGCGCGCCGCAAACGACCTGGAACGATTCCTGACCATTGCTGACCTGGCACACACGCAGCTTGTCGGCGTCTGGGTGTTGTTCAGTGGCAAGGATTTCACCCACCACAATACCGCTGAACTGGCCGGCAGCGGGGGTCACGCTGTCGACTTCCAGGCCGGCCATGGACAGGCGGGCCACCAGTTCGTCACGGGAGACTTGCGGGTTTACCCAACCGCGCAGCCACTGTTCACTGAATTTCATGCTGTTCTTCTCCTGAAGGTTGCGTCGATTGGCTTAGCGGAATTGGGCTAAGAACCGCAGGTCGTTGTCGAAGAACAAACGCAGATCGTTGACGCCATAACGCAGCATGGCCAGGCGCTCGGCACCCATGCCGAAGGCGAAGCCCTGGAATTGCTCAGGATCAATGCCCGACATGCGCAACACGTTCGGGTGCACCATGCCGCAGCCCATTACTTCCAGCCAGCCGGTCTGCTTGCACACGCGGCAGCCATTGCCCGAGCACATGACGCACTGGATATCCACTTCGGCAGACGGCTCGGTGAAGGGGAAGAACGATGGACGGAAACGCACCGCCAGTTCTTTTTCGAAGAACACGCGCAGGAATTCTTCGATGGTGCCCTTGAGGTCGGCGAAATTGATGCCACGGTCGATCAGCAGGCCTTCGACCTGGTGGAACATCGGCGAGTGGGTGATATCCGAATCGCAGCGGTAGACGCGGCCAGGACAGACAATGCGAATAGGTGGCTGGGTCGACTCCATGGTCCGCACCTGCACCGGCGAGGTGTGGGTACGCAGCAACATGTTGGCATTGAAGTAGAAGGTATCGTGCATCGCCCGGGCCGGATGGTGGCCGGGGATGTTGAGCGCTTCGAAGTTGTGATAGTCGTCTTCGACTTCAGGGCCTTCGGCAATGCCGTAGCCAATGTGCGTGAAGAACTGTTCGATGCGTTCGAGTGTACGGGTGATGGGGTGCAGGCCACCGGTGGCCTGGCCGCGGCCTGGCAGGGTCACATCAATGCATTCGGCAGCCAGACGAGCGCTGAGCTCGGCTTCTTCGAAAGCTGCCTTGCGTGCGTTCAGCACAACGGTGACGCGCTCTTTGGCGTCATTGATCAGCGCGCCCACTTTGGGCCGCTCCTCGGCTGGCAGGTTGCCCAGGGTCTTCATCACCTGGGTCAGCTCGCCCTTCTTGCCGAGATAGTTGACCCGGATCTGTTCCAGGGCATTGATGTCTTCAGCGCGCTCCACGGCCTCCAGGGCTTGGGAGACCAGCGCATCCAGGTTTTCCATGTACAGACTCCAGATACGAAAATAGGGGAAGAGCTTTGAAGGCTCTTCCCCTATCGATGACGTTCAATGCCCGACGACGTAGGCGCCGCCGGGTGATTGTCGCGGGTACTTAAGCCAGAACGGCTTTAGCTTTCTCGACAATCGCAGCAAACGCCGCTTTTTCGTTCACTGCCAGATCGGCCAGAACCTTACGGTCGATTTCGATCGAAGCCTTTTTCAGGCCAGCAATCAAACGGCTGTAGGACAGACCGTTGGTGCGGGCACCGGCGTTGATACGAGCGATCCACAGTGCGCGGAACTGACGCTTCTTCTGGCGACGGTCGCGGTAGGCGTATTGGCCTGCCTTGATGACCGCTTGCTTGGCAACACGGAATACGCGCGAGCGTGCACCGTAGTAACCTTTAGCCAGTTTCAGAATTTTCTTGTGACGCTTACGAGCGATGACGCCACGCTTAACACGAGCCATGAGTAACTTCCTCTATCTTAACCAGAATTAACGTACGCGCAGCATGCGCTCGACTTTTGCCACGTCGGACGGGTGCAGCAAGCTGGCACCGCGCAGTTGACGCTTACGCTTGGTCGACATTTTGGTCAGGATGTGGCTCTTGAAAGCGTGCTTGTGCTTGAAGCCCGAAGCGGTCTTCAGGAAGCGCTTCGCAGCACCGCTCTTGGTTTTCATTTTTGGCATGTTGGAACTCCGCATTCGATAAAAATTACACAATAATCATCAGGCCTGCCGTGCCCGGGAGATTATTTCTTCTTTTTGGGGGCGATGACCATCATAAGCTGGCGTCCTTCCATCTTAGGATGCTGCTCGACGGAACCGTATTCGATCAGGTCAGCTTCAACCCGCTTCAACAGCTCCATGCCCAGCTCCTGGTGGGCCATCTCACGACCACGGAATCTCAGAGAGATCTTGGCCTTGTCCCCTTCGGTAAGGAAACGTACCAGGTTGCGTAGTTTTACCTGGTAATCCCCTTCTTCCGTCCCTGGACGAAACTTGATTTCTTTAATCTGGATCTGTTTCTGGTTTTTCTTGGCTTCGTTGGCCTGCTTCTTCTTCTCGAAGAGGTGCTTGCCGTAGTCCATCACCTTGCAGACGGGTGGAACCGCGTCTGCAGAGATTTCCACCAGATCCAGCTTCGCTTCTTCAGCGATACGAAGCGCTTCATCAATCGAGACGATGCCAACCTGCTCGCCGTCTGCGCCAATTAACCGAACCTCGCGGGCCGAGATATTCTCGTTGATCGGGGCCTTCGGTACAGCACGTTTATCATTTCTCATTTCACGCTTAATAGTCATTACTCCGTTGTTTGGCGACCACGCCGGGAAACCGCTTGCGTCAGGAGCTCAGCGAACTGGGCGACGGGCATGGAGCCCAGGTCAGCGCCTTCGCGAGTACGCACTGCTACGGTCTGCGTTTCGACTTCGCGGTCCCCTATAACCAAAAGGTACGGGACCTTGAGCAAAGTATGCTCACGGATTTTAAAGCCGATCTTCTCATTTCTCAAGTCCGACTTGGCACGGAAACCGCTACCATTCAGAGTTTTCTCAACCTCAAGGGCGAAATCGGCCTGTTTGTCGGTGATATTCATAATCACCGCCTGCGTTGGCGCCAGCCAGGCAGGGAATACGCCGGCGTAGTGCTCGATCAGCATGCCGATGAAGCGCTCGAACGAACCCAAAATGGCGCGGTGCAGCATGACCGGGCGCACGCGGCTGTTGTCTTCGGCAATGTAGCTGGCGTCCAGGCGCTCCGGCAGGTTCGGGTCGTACTGCAGGGTGCCGCACTGCCAGTTACGGCCAAGGCAGTCACGCAGGGTGAACTCGATCTTCGGCCCGTAGAAAGCGCCCTCCCCTGGCTGGTATTCCCACTCCAGGCCAGATTCATTCAGGGCATCGGCCAACGCTCCCTCGGCACGGTCCCACAGCTCTTCAGAGCCAACGCGCTTGGCCGGACGAGTAGACAGCTTCATGGCGATGTCGCTGAAGCCAAAGTCCTTGTAAACGTCCAGAGTCAGCCTGATGAAGTCGGCGGCTTCTTTCTTCACCTGTTCTTCGGTGCAGAAAATGTGGGCATCGTCCTGTACGAAGCCACGCACACGCATGATGCCGTGCAATGCACCAGACGGCTCATTGCGGTGGCATGCGCCAAACTCGGCCAGACGCAGCGGCAGGTCGCGGTAGCTCTTGAGCCCCTGGTTGAAGACCTGCACGTGGCACGGGCAGTTCATCGGCTTGACCGCGTAGTCACGGCTCTCGGACGAGGTGGTGAACATGTTCTCGGCGTAGTTGGACCAGTGGCCGGAACGCTCCCACAGGATACGGTCGACCACTTGCGGGGTCTTGATTTCCTGATAACCGTTCTCGCGCTGAACGTTACGCATGTACTGCTCGAGCACTTGGTAGACAGTCCAGCCATTGGCATGCCAGAACACCATGCCCGGTGCTTCTTCCTGCAGATGGAACAGGTCGAGCTGCTTACCGATCTTGCGATGGTCGCGCTTCTCGGCTTCTTCGATGCGCTGGATGTAGGCCGCCAGCTGCTTCTTGTCAGCCCAGGCGGTGCCGTATACCCGCTGCAACTGTTCGTTCTTGGCATCGCCGCGCCAGTAGGCGCCGGACAGCTTGGTCAGCTTGAATGCCTTGAGGAAGCGGGTGTTGGGCACGTGCGGGCCGCGGCACATGTCCACGTATTCCTCGTGGTAGTACAGGCCCATGGCCTGTTCGTTTGGCATGTCCTCGACCAGGCGCAGCTTGTAGTCTTCGCCACGGGCAGTAAACACGTCGATGACTTCGGCGCGCGGGGTCATTTTCTTGATGACGTCGTAGTCAGTATCGATCAGCTGCTGCATGCGCTTCTCGATGGCCGCCAGGTCATCCGGCGTGAAGGGCCGCTCGTAAGCGATGTCGTAGTAGAAGCCTTCGTCGATCACCGGGCCGATCACCATCTTGGCGGTCGGATACAGCTGCTTCACCGCATGGCCAACCAGGTGGGCGCACGAGTGACGAATGATCTCCAGTCCCTCTTCATCTTTGGGGGTGATGATCTGCAGGGTAGCGTCGTTCAGGATCAGGTCGCAGGCGTCGACCAGCTTGCCATCTACCTTGCCGGCAACGGTGGCCTTGGCCAGACCGGCGCCGATGGATGCGGCGACCTCGGCAACGGACACGGGGTGATCGAACGAACGTTGGCTGCCATCGGGAAGAGTAATGGTGGGCATTGGCGCCTCCTCTCCTAGTGGTGACCCCTACCAAAGGTCACGTGGGTTGGGATGAGCCAGTACAAGATCCGAACCTGCCTTCCGTTGACGGGAAGCCTGCCTCACAGTGGCAGAAGCCTTTGGGCTTGCGGGGACGAACCAGAGTGACTGGAAAGAAAATAGAACTGCAGCGGGGACGTTCTCAGCTGCAAGCCGGGCATGCTAGCACGCAGTCAGAGCCGCGCGCAGGAATATTTGGAAATTGCCACTGATGGTGAACTTCCGCGACAGCTTCCCTATCAGACGTGTGGAAACAACTACTCTTGATGAGAACTGACCCAAGGAGTAATCGGTTATGCGAGTTCCGTCTCTTCTGGCCCTGGCGGCCGCTGGCGCCCTGCTGATGCCAATGGCCGCGAACGCCGGCAACTTCCCTGCCGGCAAGGAAGGTGCCTATATGGCCCAATGCACGCAAGTTGCCGCTGGCCAGGGCGTTGATGCCGCCGCAGCGAAAAAGCACTGCGAATGTGGTGCACAAGCGATCAAGAAGAATTTCTCCGACGCTGAAATTGCTGACCTCGACAGCAAGGATGGCGTGGACGCCAAACTCATGCAAAAGGCGCAAAACGTCGTTAAACAGGCCTGCGCACCTAAAAGCTGATGTTATGTAGCTGCGCGTGTCCGGCGATAAATTGCGCTGGATCAACCTGCCACGAAGGTAAAAAGACGCGACAGCTGCAGAATTAGACTATGATGTACCGGTGCTCCGTAGCTTTGGCCGCATTGCACCACCGAAAATACTAAATGTTCTGGAGATTCACCCATGTCCAATCGCCAAACCGGCACCGTCAAATGGTTCAATGATGAAAAAGGCTATGGCTTCATCACTCCACAAGGCGGCGGCGACGACCTGTTCGTTCACTTCAAAGCCATCGAATCTGACGGATTCAAGAGCCTGAAAGAAGGCCAAACTGTTTCCTTCGTCGCCGAGCGCGGCCAGAAGGGCATGCAGGCTGCGCAGGTTCGTCCGGAGTAATTCGGACAGCCGTAAAAAAACCCGCCCCCGTGGCGGGTTTTTTTGAGTTGGCTTTGACAGCTCAACGCGCACAGGGCACTGATGCCCTCCATACGCGAGGCAAATCTTAGCCGCAGTTAACGCGTGTTACACGCCCTTGCTCATCGACATTCAAGTTCAGCCGCTCCGAGCGGTATTCCAGGGTGACCACATCGTGGGGTTTGAGTATGCGCGCCATTTGCGAGCCGCTCGCCTTGCGGGCCTGCTCCAGCAGCTCTGCACTACCCATCTTGCCCACTGCAAAATCAGCGCCGCTGGCCTGGCAGCGACCATCATCGCCCGCAGGTGCCTCAGGCACTTGACCGCCACTGGAGTCGCCACCAGTGCTGCAGCCTGCCAGGACAGCAGCCACCGCCAGGGTCGCCAGATAAGCACGGGTACGTAACATTAAGCCTCCTAGATCATTTGGGAACTGCCTGATCCGACAGCCCCACCCTAAATTCGTTGCAAAACTCGCCAAGTCTGCACCATCCCGGCGGCTGATGGGGGAAGACAATCGTGACCGAATTTTACCATTCGGCCCACACGCCGCTTGGTTTGGCCTGCAAAGTCATGATTTACTTTAAGAAGTGAAGGCATAGTGCCTGCTACGAATACCCGGTTTGGTCATTCGTTCTTTCATCCCGCGCCGCAAGCGAGAGCTTTTCATGAGCACCCACAGCATCGATGCCGACATCAAGGTCAAATGGGCCGAGGGCCAGAGCGCCTATAGCCCCAGCACCCCGGAGGAGCTGCTGCTGATCGCCATCGACCTCCTGGTACGTGACCGCGGCGCAGAAGCAGCGCGCGGCTTCATCGACCAGGTGGTCGAACGGTATGCACCACGCCCTGCTACTTTAAACGCGCCAACCGCTCGCTGAGCAGGTCGAACAGCCCCTGAGCATCCCCCTCCTCCACCCACATGACATTGGCCGGTTGCTTGAGCACCCCGTACCAATCAGCCACGGTCTGGCCGAAGGTAGGGCCCTCGCGGGTATCGATTGACATGTGAATGCGCCGGCCGCTGAACTGCTGGGGTCTGAGCAGATAGGCAATGACGCTGGCGTCATGCACCGGGCCGCCGGGCATCCCGTACAACGCCATGTCATGGGTGATGTAGGCATTGAGGATATCCACCACACGCTTGCTGGCCTGCGTATTGACGCCAGCCAGTTGCTTGAGCCGTGCTTCGCTGGTCAACAGCTTATGGGTCACATCCAGGGGCAGGTAGGTCAACGGCACGCCACTTGCCAGCACCACAGCGGCCGCGTGCGGGTCGGCATACAGGTTGAACTCGGCCACAGGCGTGATGTTGCCACCGTTAAAGTGAGCCCCGCCCATCACCACCACTTCCTTGATGCCCTGAGCGATCTCCGGGCGCTGTATCAAGGCCAGGGCCAGGTTGGTCTGCGGACCGAGCATGGCCAGGGTCACGCTGTGTGGCGGCGCCGCACCTAGGGTGTCGACCAGGTACTGAACAGCGTTGCCGCTCGCCAAAGGCTGCTTGGGTTCATGCACTTCAACCCCGGTGACGCCTTCTTCGCCGTGCACTTCAGCCGCGTAGATCGGGGCGCGCACCAAGGGGCGACCCGCACCGGCGTATACCGGGACATCCTCGCGACCGGCCCACTCACGGGCTAGGCGAGCGTTACGTGCGGTCTTCTCCAGGCGCACATTGCCGGCGACTGTCGTGATGGCACGAATTTTCAGCTCATCAGGCGAGGCCATGGCCAGGAACAGGGCCACCAGATCGTCAGCCCCCGGATCGGTGTCGATGATCAGGTCGATAGGTGCCGCTTGTATGGCAGACGCTGCAGCCATGAGTGCGAGTCCTTGAAGCAGGGGTTTTAGCATGACGAGGGCACTCCTGTTGCCAGTGGATATCGAGTAAGGACCGTCGGTGTCAGAAGGTTACACCGGACACCAGGGCGATGTTGCTGTAAGGCTGGCACTCGCCCGTGCGCACCATGGCCCGGGCCTTGCGCGACAGCATCTTGAACGCTTCGTGGGGCATGTATTCACGCTCGCCCAGCGTGTCGCTCAGGCGCTCGATTTCTGCAAACGCCGGCGGCTCCACGGTTTGTATCTCTTCAGCCAGCACGTGCCGCTCGACCTGCAGCTCGCTCAGGACGCACCGCAGCACACTGGCAAAGTCAGGCAGCCCTGGGATGACAGCCAAGTCGATCAGCTCCACGCCGTGCGGTACGGGCAACCCGGCATCGCCGATGATCAGGATGTCGCCATGGCCCATGCTGGCAATGGCCCGAGACAGTGCAATGTTCAGCAGCGGCGTCTTCTTCATGGCAGCAGCTCCGCGAGCCTGGGGATGGAAGGTTGCGCGCCGGCCCGGGTCACCGACAGGGCAGCCGCCCGTTGCCCGAAGCGGATTGCCTCGCCCTCCTCCAGGCCCTGCACCAACCCCGCCGCAAAGCCTCCGATGAAGGTGTCCCCTGCAGCGGTGGTGTCCAAGGCTTTTACCACGGGTGCCGGATAATGCTGGTGGCCATCGGGCGTGATCAGCAAGGCACCTTGGGCGCCGAGGGTAATGATCACTTTGCCAGCTCCCAGCGCGAGCAGGCGCGTGCCTGCCAGTAAAGCGCTGGCCTGATCATGCACGGCAACACCGGTCAACGCCTCGGCCTCGCTTTCGTTGGGCGTGAGGTAGTCGACATGGTTGAACCATTCGGCGGGCAGCGGCCCTGTTGCTGGCGCTGGGTTGAGTATCACCCGTTTGCCGAGCTGACGGCCTCTGGCCAAGGTCCAGGCCACGGTAGGCAATGGCACTTCAAGTTGGCAGATGATCACCTGCGCCGCCTGCAGCAAGCCGTCGAAGCGCGCTACGGCGTCGGGTACCAGCAACCCATTGCCCCCAGGCACAATGACGATGCAGTTCTGGCTGGCCGCGTCGACGGTGATCATCGCCACCCCCGTGGACACGCCGGCGCAGGTGACCACGCCCTGACAGTCAATGCCTTCCACTTCCAGGGCATTGCGCAATTGCAAACCGTAGGCGTCGTCGCCGACGCAGCCGATCATTGCCGCGCTGGCGCCCAGCCGCGCGACCGCCACGGCCTGGTTGGCACCCTTGCCTCCGGCAGCGGTGAAGAAGGTATCGCCGGCCAATGTCTCGCCAGGCCGTGGCAGGCGCTGAGCGCGCGCTACCAGGTCCATGTTGAGGCTGCCGACTACCACGACCTTGGCACTCATGCGGTTTCCTTAGCGGTAATCGTTGAACAGATCCGGGCGCGGCCCGGTGGACTCGCGCAACACGATGCGCGGGGTGACGATGCGCTGCTGCGCCGAGCTATTGCGAGGCTGAGCGATACGCGCCAGCAGCAGCGCCGCAGCGCTCTCGCCAAGCTCGCGGATGGACTGCCCCACAGTGGTCAAGGGTGGGTAGACGTAGCGGCTCAGCTCGATGTCGTCGAAGCCGATCACCGACAGCGCACCCGGCACGTCGATGTGGCGCTCGGCCGCTGCGCGCAATACGCCGAACCCGATCATGTCGTTGCCCGCAAAAATGGCCGTCGGCCGCGGCCCTGCCAGCAGCTCGGCAGCTGCAGCGTGACCGCCTGGGCTGGTGAAGTCACAATGGCGCACACGCTCAGGGGCCACGGTGACGCCCGCCTCGGCCAAGGCTCGACGAAAACCGCCCAGGCGCATCTGCGTCACCCCGGTTTCTGCTGGCCCACCGATGTAGGCGATATCCCGATGGCCAAGCTCCAACAGATGGCGCGTAGCCAGGTAGGCGCCCAGCTCATGATCGATCCGCACCAGATCGGCATCGACGCCTTCGAGCTCTCGGTCCACGATGACCATGGGTGTGCGCACCTCTGCCAGGCTTTGCAACAAGTCGTCATCCTGCCCTACCGACCCGACCACCAGCCCATCGATGCGCTTTTCCAACAGCACCCGCAGGTAATTACGCTGCTTTTGAGGGTCGTCGTCGGAATTGCACAGGATCACGCAATAGCCATTGCGCTCGCACGCGTCTTCAATGCCGCGGGCCAGCTCGGCGAAATAGGGGTTGACGCTATTGGGCACAAGCAAGCCGATGGTGGCCGTGCTGCGTGCCTTGAGCGACCGCGCGACGGCGCTGGGCACGTAGTCAAGCTCCCGTATGGCGGCCTCGACTTTGAGCCGAACAGGCTCGCTCACCGGCCGCGTTTTGTTCAACACGTGGGACACGGTGGTGTAAGAAATCCCCGCCAGGGCCGCGACGTCTTTGATGGTTGCCATGGTTCAGTTCCGCCGGGCTGCGCGCCGGCTGCGATAAGTGTCGAGCACCACGGCAATGACGATCACAGCGCCGGTAATGATGCGTTTGGTTGGCTCGCTGGCACCGATCTGCGCAAGGCCCGCTGCCAGCACGGAAATGATGAGCACGCCAAAAAAGGTGCTGATGACCGAGCCACGCCCACCCATCAGGCTGGTACCGCCGATCACGACGGCGGCAATCACCTGCAACTCCAGGCCGGAGCCCGCATTGGGGTCGGCCGCCTCCAGGCGCGACACCTGAAACAACGCAGCCAGGCCAGCCAGCAGCCCCATCAGGGCGAAGACCAGTACCTTGTAGGGGCGCGGGTCGATACCAGCCAGGCGCACGGCTTCTTCATTGGTGCCGATCCCGATCAGGTAGCGCCCGAATACGGTACGGGTGAGCACCAGGTGAGCGATTACGATCACCAGCAAGGCGATGATGAACGCGGGTGATATACCGAAGGCTATCGGGTTGGAGAACCAGGCATAGGCATCGCCGATGTAGGCCGTGCGCGAATCGGTGAACTGGTAGGCCAGGCCGCGGGCCATTTCCAGCACGCCCAACGAGACGATGAACGAAGGGATGCGCCAGGCCACGGTGACGACGCCGGTAACGCTGCCAGCCAATGCGGCCACCGCCATGCCCAGCAGTGCAGCCGGCACGATGCTCCAGCCCCAGCCAAGAATCGCAACGCTGACTGTCGATGCGGCCAGGGCCAGCACCGAACCGACCGACAGGTCGATGCCGCCGATGATCAGCACGAACGTCATGCCCACGGCCAATACCATCAAGTCAGGTATCTGGTTGGCCAGGGTACTGAACGTACCGTATGACCAGAAATGGCTGCTCAGCATCGAGAACAGCACGATCATCGCCAGCAAGGCGCCGGCCAGCCCCAGGTAAGTACCAAGGCCCAAGTAGGTGCCGCTGCGGCGTGCCGGGGCAGCGCTTTGGTTTTCGAGCGGTGTGGTTTTCATGCGTCCATCCTGGGGGCTGCAGGGTGCAGCAGTGCGTCACGTTTCTGATAGCCGGCGAAGGCTGCCGCCAGCAACTGGTCCTGGGTCCAGTGGTCACGTTCGAAGGTGTCGATCAACCGACCGGCAGACAAGACCGCAATGCGGTCGCAGATCAGCATCAACTCGCGCAGATCGCTGGAGACCACGACCAGGGCCTTGCCCTGCCGAGCGAGTTCGGCGAGCAAACCGTAGATGTCGAACTTGGCACCGACATCGATGCCGCGCGTAGGCTCGTCGAACAGCAAGACCCGGCAATCGCGCTCGAGCCAGCGGCCGATCACCACCTTCTGCTGATTACCACCAGACAGCTCGCCGACCACTTGATCAGCGCCGGCACTGCGAATGCGCATGGCCTGTATTTGCCGCTCGGCCAAGTCGCGTTCGGCTTGGCGGTCCAGGACGCCAGCCCGCGACACCGCACCCAGGTTGCCCAAGGCGATGTTGGCGCTGATCGACTGGCTCAACAGCAGGCCTTCGCCTTTGCGATCTTCGGTGATCAGGGCAATACCCGCGTTGACGGCGGACTTTGGCGAATCGATGGTGACGGGCAGCGGCGGCTGGCCCAGGGCAATGCTACCGCTGTCGGCGCGGTCGGCGCCGTAGATCAACCGCAGAAGCTCTGTACGGCCCGCGCCGATCAGCCCGGAGATACCGAAGATCTCCCCAGCACGGACTTCAAAGGATACCTCCCGCACCTTCTCGCCCCGGCTGAGCTTGTCCACCCTGAGCAGTGGACCACCTACCGAGCAGCGGCCCAGATCGATGTGTTCGCCCAGTTCACGCCCAACCATCAGGTTGACCAACTCGGCGCTGCTGTAGCGCTGGATCGGTTCGTCGCATACCAGCCTGCCATCGCGCAGCACGACGATACGCTGAGCGACGCGCTGCAGTTCTTCGAGCCGGTGGGAGATATAGATGATAGCCACCCCCCGGGCGCGCAAGCGCTCGATCTGGGTGAACAGCAATTCCACCTCGCGTGCGGTCAGCATGGCGGTGGGCTCATCGAAGATCAGCACGTGGCAATCTCCGATCAGGTTGCGGGCAATCTCGACCATTTGCTGGTGACCGATGCCCAACTCTCCGACCGGGGTATCGGGGTCAATGGCCTCCAGCCCCACCTGGGCCATGGCATCGACAGCCATCTGGCGCAGGCGCTTCTGGCTGATCCAGCCGAAGCGGCTGGGCAGGTTGTCCAGGAACAGATTCTCTGCGACGGTCAGGGTGGGTAGGAGGTTCAATTCCTGCATCACCATGCGCACGCCGAGGCGCTCGGCCTCGCGGCGACTGGCCGGCGCATAGGCCTGCCCGCGGTAGAGCATGTGCCCGGCAGTGGGGGTTTCCAGGCCGCTGATCAACTTGGACAAGGTGCTCTTGCC
The DNA here is from genome assembly GCF_043104335.1 of Pseudomonas sp. WSY_20. NCBI lineage: Bacteria > Pseudomonadati > Pseudomonadota > Gammaproteobacteria > Pseudomonadales > Pseudomonadaceae > Pseudomonas > Pseudomonas sp. WSY_20. The sequence goes on along the minus strand of NZ_JBICKP010000017.1, from coordinate 199,387 downwards.
AGCGCCGTTTTCGCCGGTCAAGGCCAGCACCTCGCCGGCACGCAGCTCCAGGCTCACCTCGCCCAGCACCGGCTGGGCGTACGTCTTGCCGAGGCCGCGGGCAGCCAGGACCACATCATGGACCGATGCGGACATCGCCGTGTCTCCTGGCAGCATCAAGGTTGCTTCGTGATCAGTTCGACCGGGGTCTGGATGACGTTATCGGCATCCACATCCGGCTTCTCGCCCTTGACCATTTTCAGCGCGGCCTGGATACCGAAAACGGCTTGCTGACTGGCTGCCTGATCAAGCGTGGCCAGTACGCGGCCGTCGGCAATCATGGGTTTGATGGCATTGATGTTATCGTAACCGACCACCTGCACCTGGCCAGCCTTGCCAGCCGCGCGCACCGCCGAGACCGCACCCAGGGCCATGCTGTCGTTGCCTGCCAGCAATGCCTTGAGATCGGGGTATTCGTTAAGCATGGACGCGGCGACGGCATTGCCTTTGTCGATTTCCCAGTTGCCGCTCTGCGTGGAGACGATCTTGATCTGTGCAGCGCCCATCGCATCCTTGAAGCCTGCGGTACGCTGCTGGGCATTGGTGGTGGTCGGCACGCCTTCGATGATGCCCACCTGATCGCCCGCCTTGAGTTTTTCCGTGGCCAAGTATTCGCCCACCAGGCGCGCGCCCTTGCGGTTGTCAGGGCCTACAAAGGGTACGCTGATGCCTTTACTCTTGAGCAGCTCGGGGTCAAGTCGGTTGTCGATGTTGATTACCACCACACCCTTGTCCATCGCTTTTTTCACAGCTGAGACCAAGGCTTTGGAGTCTGCCGGCGCGATCACCAGCGCCTTGGCACCGGCGTTGACCATCTGCTCGACGATGCGGATCTGCTCGCCTGTGTCGGTCTCGTTCTTGATGCCGTTGGCAACCAGGTCGAATTCGCCTGCGTGGGTTTGCTGGTAGGCCTTGGCACCGTCTTCCATGGTGCGGAAAAACTCATTGGCCAATGATTTCATGACCAACGCCACCTTGGGCTTGTCTTCGGCATGAGCCGCCGAAAATGGCATGGCGATGGACAAGGACGAAAGAACAGCGACGGCCAGCAAGCGGCCTGGGAACGGCAGTTTCATGGGCGATGACTCCGAATCTTGTTTTTTTGTCGGAAAGCAAACGTTTGCGCTGAGTAACTATGCGAACGCGCCAAGCGTTTGTCAAATACGCTCAGCTGACTCCCGGGCAAGATTATCCGTAAATTTCCGGATAACCGAACACGTTTTCCTACAAATATTCGGGTTTTCGAATGAAATACTTCCGACCCTGATTGCGCACGTCATTCGACCGCCTAACAAGACGTCACCCTCATCACGCACGAGGTAGGGTTGAGCCTGCCCAAACGCTATGTCACGAGTTGTTACAGAGGCTATTGGCGATCTGGTACGGAACATGCCTTAGCGACTGCGCGACGCACTAAAAATCATCTCATTAGGAAGAGAGCACAAAAACGATGAATGCCGCACTGAAATCCTTTGCCCCCAGCGCACTCGCCCTGCTGCTGATCCTGCCCGCTACGGTTTCGGCCGATCAAGCCAAGACCCAGCAAAAGCTCGCCAACGTGGTCATCCTGGCAACCGGCGGCACGATTGCCGGGGCCGGTGCCAGCGCCGCCAATAGCGCTACTTACCAGGCCGCCAAGTTGGGCGTCGACAAACTGATCGCCGGCGTGCCTGAACTGGCAGACCTGGCCAACGTGCGTGGCGAACAGGTCATGCAGATCGCCTCCGAGAGCATCTCTAACGACGATCTGCTCAAGCTGGGCAAGCGGGTGGCTGAGCTGGCCGACAGCAAGGACGTGGATGGCATCGTCATCACCCACGGTACCGATACCTTGGAAGAAACCGCCTACTTCCTGAACTTGGTCGAGAAAACCGACAAGCCTATCGTGGTCGTCGGCTCCATGCGCCCCGGCACCGCCATGTCGGCAGACGGCATGCTCAACCTGTACAACGCCGTCGCCGTCGCCAGCGACAAGCAGTCGCGTGGCAAGGGCGTGCTGGTGACGCTCAATGATGAAATCCAGTCGGGCCGTGACGTCAGCAAGTCCGTGAACATCAAGACCGAGGCCTTCAAGAGCGCTTGGGGCCCGATGGGCATGGTCGTGGAAGGCAAGTCCTACTGGTTCCGCCTGCCAGCCAAGCGCCACACCCTGGACTCGGAATTCGACATCAAGCAGATAAGCAGCCTGCCTCAGGTGGACATTGCCTATGGCTACGGGAACGTGACCGATACCGCCTACAAGGCGTTGGCACAGAACGGCGCCAAGGCGCTGATTCACGCAGGTACCGGCAACGGTTCGGTGTCTTCGCGCGTGGTGCCTGCACTGCAGGAGCTGCGCAAGAACGGCGTGCAGATCATTCGCTCTTCCCACGTCAACCAGGGCGGTTTCGTGCTGCGCAACGCCGAACAGCCTGACGACAAGAACGATTGGGTAGTGGCCCATGACCTGAACCCGCAGAAAGCGCGCATCCTGGCCATGGTCGCCATGACCAAGACCCAGGACAGCAAGGAGCTGCAGCGGATTTTCTGGGAATACTGATCCCATCAACGCTGGAGCCGATCATCGGCTTCAGCGTTACCAGGCACCCTATCTGAACTGATATTCCAAGCCAGCACCGGCGTACCATGAACGCCCCGGGGCTGCCTCGTAATAGCGTTTGTTGCTGTCACCGACAATCACCGAACCCACGTACTGACGGTCGAACAGGTTGTCCAGGCGCACCAGCTGATGGAACGTCCAAGGGCCGACCTGTTGCTCGAAGCGCGTGCGCCAGTTGAACACAGCATAGGCAGGCGCAGCTTTCTGCTGGTTGCTGTCCTCAACGAACACCTTGCTGCGGTACTGCCCCTCGAACCCCATGCTGACCGACGTGGTGGGTTTCCACACCACTTCTGCATACAGGTTGTCTCGCGGCACACCTGGCAAGCGGTTGCCACTGTCGATGACTTGTCCGCCTTGCTTGAAGTCGTCGGCATAGCGAGCGTCGGTATGGGTGTACACCCAAGTGGTCTGCCAGCGCTCGGCAAGGTCGCTCTGTAAGCTGGCTTCGAAACCACGGCGCACGGTCTGCCCGGCATTGTGGTAACTGGTGCGACCGTTGGTGGCATTATCGACCACGATTTCGTTATCCGTACGGATCTCGAACAGGGCTGCGTTCAGCCGCGTGGCGGCGCCCAGGCGATATTTCACCCCTAGCTCATATTGCTTGCTGGTGGCAGGTTCCAGCCCGAAGTTGAAGCTTTCCTGCAGGCCTGGCGCATAGGCCATTTCGGCCTGTGTAGGCGTTTCGAAGCCCTTTCCTAGGCTGGCGTAGCCACGCAGATCAGGCGTGAAGGCATACATCACAGACAGCGTCGGGTTGGCCTGCTGATACCGCTTGGCACCGCTGGCGTCACCGTTTTCCAGATAGTGGTCATCGACCTTCATCTTCATAGTGCTGTAGCGCACACCCAGCTCGCTGGTCCAGTTGCCAATTTCCCAGCGCGCCTGCACATACGGGTCGAGGCTGGTAGCGATGTCTTTCTCGTCGCGCTTGAGCTCGCCCTTGACCCCAAGTTGGTCGCCACGGAAGTTCTGGTAGCCCCTGCGGTCATCCGTACTCTGGTCGTAGTCGGCACCCACGGTGAACGTGAAATGCCCAGGCACGGCCAGTACCGGCTGAATCCAGCGCAGCGTACCGCCGTGAAACTCGCGGTCAAAATCGACCACACCGCCACCGCGCTGACTGTTGGAGTCGCGCTCAGAACCACTCAAACCAGCTTCACGCTGTCTGTTGAAACTGTCCGGCCGAGGAATCGACAGGTACTGCACCACGCTCCGGCGCCCTGCGTAGAGATTGAACTGAAGGGTAGCGTCGCCAACGTAGCGTTCGTAGTTCATGCCCACCTGTTGGTGGTCGATACTCTTGCGCGTGTTGTAGGCCCTTGCGCCATCAGCGACCGAACGTGGGTCGTGCTTGTAGCTGGACCAAAGCTGACCCAGCGGGTCTTGCGTGTTGTTCTGTTCCAGGCTGCTATAAATCAGCGCCAGGCGTGAATCGGCGTCCGGCTTGATGTGCACCTTGGCGAACGTCTGGTCGCGCTTGGCCGCGCTATGGTCACGGTAACCATCGGTGTCCATACGCGAAGCATCCAGCACGAAACCACCGATCTCGTTGCCCCCTTGCGCCGACAGGTGATGCTTGCTGAAGCCATCGCTGCCAAATGTTGTTTCGGCACCAAGGCGAGCCGGCCCTTCCCCATCACGGCTGAACATCTGGATGACACCGCCAGCGTTGCTGCCATACAGCGTAGCGGCCGGGCCACGCAGTACCTCGATGCGGTCGGCCACATCCAGGTTCAGCGTGGCTGCCTGACCCTGTCCGTCTGGGGTGCTGGCGGGGATACCATCGCTGAGCAGCTTGATACCGCGTACGCCGAACGCAGAGCGAGCACCAAAGCCACGTGACGATATCTGCAGGTCCTGGGCATAGTTCTGGCGATTCTGTACTACGAGGCCAGGGACTTTGGTCAGGACCTCTGACAAGTTGACGCCAAGTTGGCCATCCGTGCCATTGGACAGGTCGACCGTGTCCACCGAAAACGGTAGGTCGAAGCTGCTGGTAGGGGCGTAGGCGCCGGTGACGACCATCGGATCGATAACGATCGCGGTCGACGGGTCGGCCCAGGCCTCAGTGTGAGCAGTAACACCACCGACAAACAGCAAAGCGAGGTGTGTGGAAGAGGTAAGGCGTAAGACCAATCGATACATGAGCAATTTCCGGAAAGTGCCGCTATTACAGCAGACCTTGGCCTGGATCGCGAACATGACGAGGACGAGCCGCAGAACTTTCCCTTCAAGCTGTTGCGAAATCCCTTACAGTGAAATACTGTACGTGCATACAGCAAAACAAGGAAATGCCTGTGTCTATCTCCTCGCCCTCACCTGCCAGCTACCAACAATTGGGCATGCGCATCCAGAAAATCATCAACAACCCCATTGCCCAGCGCAGCCGGGCGGCTTTGATCTTTCGCCTGGAACAGGAAACACCGGAGGACTGGGACACGTTGCTGGCCGAGATTGCCGAAAATGACAATGTCACCCTCGCCCACCGTGACGATGGCGGCGTACAGATTTTCTGGACTGTGCCCAAGGAAGACTGACCGCGCATGAGAGTTTCGCTTATTGCAGCTGCCTGCCTGCTGATGGCTCCGCTTGCCCATGCCGATGCGCCCCGTACGTTCCAGGAGGCCAAGAAGGTCGCCAGGCAACTCTACGCACCACAATCCACCGAGTTCTATTGCGGTTGCAAATACAACGGCAACAAAGTCGATATGGCTTCATGTGGGTATACACCACGCAAGAATGCCCAACGCGCTTCACGCATCGAGTGGGAACACATCGTGCCGGCCTGGCAAATCGGCCATCTGCGCCAATGTTGGCAAAGCGGCGGTCGCAAGGCCTGCTCGCAGCACGACGAGGTATACAAACGCGCCGAAGCCGATCTGCACAACCTGGTGCCAAGCGTGGGAGAGGTCAACGGCGACCGCAGCAACTACAGCTTCGGCTGGCTGCCAGAGCAACGCGGGCAATACGGCAAGTGCCTAACCCAAGTGGACTTCAAGGCCAGAAAGGTCATGCCGCGGCCTTCGATCCGCGGCATGATTGCACGCACCTACTTCTATATGAGCAAGCAATACAATTTGCGCCTCTCCAGGCAGGACCGTCAGCTATTCGAGGCGTGGAACAAGACGTATCCGCCGCAGCCTTGGGAATATCAACGCAACCAGCGGGTTGGGTGCCTGATGGGGCGCGGCAATGAGTTCGTGGGACCGGTCGACCTCAAGGCGTGTAGCTGATCGACCGGCTACGAGCGCTTAGCGGGCTGCGCCGTGCTGGATGACCACTGAATCGGTGCCAAGCTTGGCCATGACTTCATCGCGACGGGCCTGCGCCTGCTCCCGGGTCGGAAATGGCCCCAGCAGGACCACAGGCTTGCCGTCCCGGTACTCCACCGAAGACGGTATGCCCTTCTCGATCAGACGCGCGGTCATGTCGCTCAGTGCACCCATGTTGGCGCCCTGGATGACTTCGACGTCCCATCCCTCTGGCGCGGGCTCACCTTCGAGCGCCTGCGCACGGCGCTGCAATTCGGCACCCCCGCACAGCTCTCGGATACGCAGGTTATTGCCATTGTCGTCGACAATGATTTCGTACTGACCGTCGCGTTTGATGGCCACATAACTGCGGTAGGCCTGGTATTGGCCGGCATCGTCCTTACCACGCACCTGACCGCAGATCGTACCCTGGGTATCAATGCGCACGTTACCGAACTTGGCGGTCTTGGGGTTTTGCAGGTATTCGGCCACACGCCTGTGCACGCCCTCCACCTCGTTGTCACACCCCGCCAGGGCCAGTACTGCCATTACCACCGCCAGTTTGCGCACGCGTCTACCTCCAGGTTGGAAGAGGCGGATTCTACCACGCGAGGCCATGAACCGGACTGCGGCCAAAGGTTACACGCTGATTCAAGCAGACATGCAAAAAGGGCGACCATTTCTGATCGCCCTTTTTGGGATTTGGTAGGCACAATTGGACTCGAACCAACGACCCCCACCATGTCAAGGTGGTGCTCTAACCAACTGAGCTATGTGCCTGTCGTGTGGTGCGCATATTAGAGATCTGCTAAGCACCTGTAAAGCTTTTTTTCGATATAAATCAGAAACTTTCGAACACGGCTCGGACGGGAGCCATGCCAAACTTTCCCACGCCAAACGCAAGAAGGGTGACCCTTTCGGATCACCCTTCTTTGATTTGGTAGGCACAATTGGACTCGAACCAACGACCCCCACCATGTCAAGGTGGTGCTCTAACCAACTGAGCTATGTGCCTGTCGTGGTGCGCATTCTACGTAATTACAAAAGCGTGTCAACAGTTTTTTTTGCGCTAACTCACTGAATTGCAAACTCTTTATAAAGAAGCACCAGACGCAGGCGGTGTTCATGATTTTCAGTGGATGACTAGCGGGTGTTTATTATTATTGATAGCATCGCTACATTCGTTAAAAATATAAAACACGAGGTTCTGCAGCATGGCTAACACCCCCTACCCCCAGTCCTACTACGCCGCCTCGGCCAACCCGGTGCCGCCACGTCCGGCGCTGCAGGGTGAGGTGCAAACCGATGTCTGCATCATCGGCGCAGGCTACACCGGCTTGTCCAGTGCCCTGTTCCTGTTGGAAAACGGCTTCAAGGTCAGCGTCGTCGAAGCAGCCAAAGTTGGTTTCGGCGCATCGGGCCGCAACGGTGGCCAGATCGTCAACAGCTACAGCCGCGACATCGATGTCATCGAGCGCACCGTGGGTGCCCGCCAGGCGCAGCTGCTGGGCGAAATGGCCTTCGAGGGCGGGCGCATCATCCGCGAGCGGGTGGCCAAGTACAACATCCAGTGCGACCTCAAGGATGGTGGCGTTTTCGCTGCACTGACCAGCAAACAGATGGGTCACCTGGAATCGCAAAAGCGCCTATGGGAACGTTTCGGCCACAACCAGCTGGAGCTCATGGATCGACAGCGCATCCGCGAAGTGGTGGCCTGCGACAACTATATCGGCGGCATGCTCGACATGAGCGGCGGTCATATCCATCCGCTCAACCTGGCCCTCGGCGAAGCTGCTGCCGTCGAATCGCTGGGTGGTACCATCTATGAGCAAACCCCGGCCGTGCGCATCGAGCGTGGCGCCAACCCGGTCGTGCATACCCCACAGGGCAAAGTGCGCGCCAAGTTCATCATCGTGGCGGGCAACGCCTACCTGGGCAACTTGGTCCCAGAGCTTGCCGCCAAGTCCATGCCCTGCGGTACGCAGGTCATCACGACCGAACCCTTGGGCGATGAACTGGCGCGTACCTTGCTGCCGCAGGACTACTGCGTCGAAGACTGCAATTACCTGCTCGACTACTATCGCCTGACCAGTGACAAGCGCCTGATCTTTGGTGGCGGCGTAGTATATGGGGCACGGGACCCGGCCAACATCGAGGCGATCATCCGTCCGAAGATGCTCAAGGCCTTCCCGCAGCTGAAGAACGTCAAGATCGATTACGCCTGGACCGGCAACTTCCTGCTGACGTTGTCGCGCCTGCCACAAGTAGGCCGGATCGGTGACAACATCTATTACTCCCAGGGGTGTTCGGGCCACGGGGTCACCTATACCCACCTGGCAGGCAAAGTCCTGGCCGAGGCGATGCGTGGCCAGGCGGAGCGGTTCGATGCCTTTGCCGGGCTGCCGCACTACCCGTTCCCGGGCGGTCAGATGCTGCGCGTGCCTTTCAGTGCCTTGGGCGCTTGGTACTACAGCCTGCGTGACCGCCTGGGCTTCTGAGCTAAGGCATGGCAGCCCGTAAAGGGCTGCCACTTGGCGTGATGCTGTTCATTCGATATCGCTGGGCCGTAGCCGCTCCGGCGCCCCGTCAAGGCCGCTCTTACAGTGACCGCGTGACGCTTGATGCGAGCGGTCTCACTTGATGCTGTCCAGGGCCTGCCTGGCCGCTAATTCCTGACCCGCACGCGCCAGTTCGTCAGCGGCCTGCAGCCAGCGCTGACGATCGACGTTCGCCGGCAACTGCCCCGGCGGCTGCACCAGAATTGCCCAGCGCCCCTCCTTCGCCCAGGCAGAGGCGAAATCGTCGAATGCCATCACCAGGCGGCGTTGCATGCCTGCACGCATCAGCACGCGCTGTTTGTACCGGTCATACCCTATCAAGACCGCATACCTGGGTTCGCTCCACCATGCCGAACCGTCCTGATAGCGAACCAGCACCGGGTTTCCAGCGGCAACCTGCGTCAACAAGGCATCGAGCCGCTTGTCCAAGGGGTACACCACCCTCCCGTAGTCCCGCGCAACGCGCGCAATGCTGGTATCGAGGCTGTCGAGGCCCATGGGCAGGTTCAGCGGCTGATCGAGCAACCCTGGCGTGATGGGCGCACCTTGCTGCGACAGGACCGCGGCCAATGCCATGGCTGCGCTGTGGTTGGCGTTACCGCGGTAGAACGGAACGCTGCTGAGCTCCACCCGCTGGGGCAGGCCCTGGAGGGCGGTAGAGGGTGTCCCGGCACAACCTGCCAAGGTGACACCCAACCAACACGCCAGGATGAGCTGACGAACGGCCTTGGTCGGCGACGACGAGGTGAAAGTGGGCATGGGGTACTCGCTTGCTCAAACGCAGGGCAGGCAGCGCCCTGCTGTGTTCGCGATGATAGGTCCCACAACAGCGGCGGTACAGTCCGACAGGGCATGTTGGCGAATCAGCTCGGCGCCGCAGGCGTTATTCGATGGAACGTACCGACGCAGGGGCTACACTAATCAAGTGTCTGGAAGGCAATCGCTGGCGTATCAAGCGCTCGCCGTAGAGATGGAGGCACGAATGAATATGACCTTGGCAATCATCATGTTGGTGTGCATGTGGCTCAGCGTTGCGGTGGCCATGCTCTGGGGCGTACTGCGCATCGCACGGCGGCACGCTCAACCCGTTGCGCAAACACAGCCACGCCCTCAACCCGCCCCTGCACGGCGTGCTCCACGCGCAGCAGCGGCGCACTGACCCCACCCGAAACATGCAGCGAATGGGGCGCCATGCGCCCCGCCTGCTGTCATCCTTGCTTGGCCTCACGCTTGAGGCGTGCCCGACGTGCCAGAATATTCAGAATCTCGATAGCGGTCGAGAATGCCATGGCCGCATACACATAGCCTTTGGGCACGTGGGCGCCGAACCCCTCGGCGATCAATGTCATGCCAATCATGATCAGGAAACCTAGCGCCAGCATGACAACGGTAGGGTTGTCGTTGATGAAGTTGGCCAACGGATCGGCCGCCACCATCATCACGATCACGGCAGTAATCACGGCGATGATCATGATCGGCAAATGTTCGGTCATGCCTACGGCAGTGATAATGCTGTCTACCGAGAACACGATATCGAGCAACAGAATCTGGAAAATCGCTGCGGCAAAGCCCAAGGTGACGGTAGAAGAAGCCTTGGACTCTTCCTTGGCACCGTGTGGGTCGACGTTCTCGTGAATTTCCTTGGTGGCCTTCCACAGCAAGAACAGGCCGCCGGCAATCAGGATCACATCCTTCCAGGAGAAGGCGTTGCCAAACACCTCGAACACAGGGTCGGTCAGTTGCACGATCCAGGCAACGGTGCTCAGCAGTGCCAGACGCATCACCAGTGCCATGCTGATACCGATGCGACGTGCCTTGGAGCGATACGCAACGGGCAACTTGTTGGTCAGGATGGAGATGAAGATAAGGTTGTCGATACCCAGTACTACTTCCATGGCCACCAGCGTGGCAAGCGCCACCCAGGCTGTGGGGCTAGCGGCAAGTTCCAGCAAATATTCCATTGTTCACATCCTGTCACGCGGGTTGGGGATCAAATGTCCTGGGTTTTGGAGGCAGGGTCATCTTGCTCGGGCTCTTGCTTCTCGGGCCCCAGCGCGTCGCTCAGGGCCTGCTGGGCAGCCTGATTGGTTTGCTCGATAACCTGCTGAGCCGACTTCGCTGCCTGGTCCAGCACCTGCTGCGCAGACTTCTCAGCCTGATCACAGCCGGCCAGTACTATCAGCGTCATGCCCATGACCAGCGCAGTACCCATTGATTTGAAATACAGCATAGGCGCCTCCGGAATGATGTGCGCAGGCTCGTATCAGCCTGAATGATGTGGATTCTAGTCGGCGCAACACTTCTGTAAAATTCGTATTTTCAAGCGATATACTTCGGTTTTTTCGAATTGGCCTTTGCGCTCATGCTTAACTATCGCCAGCTTCACTACTTCTGGGTGGTAGCCCGAACCGGCAGCATCGTTCGCGCCAGCGAGCAATTGAACCTGACGCCACAGACCATCAGCGGGCAGATCACTCTGTTGGAACAGGCTTATGGCGTCGAGTTGTTCCAGCGGGTGGGTCGGCAATTGGAATTGACTGAAACCGGACGCCAGGCGCTCACGTACGCCGAGCAGATGTTCCAGCTAGGGGGAGAGCTTGAAGCCATGCTGCGTGCCGGCCCCCAGGAGCAGATTCTGTTCCGGGTCGGGGTGGCTGACGTGGTGCCCAAATCCATTGTCTATCGATTATTGGCACCCACCATGGAGCTTGAGAATGTGCTGCGCATCAACTGCCGTGAAGACAAGCTGGAGCGCCTCCTGGCCGACCTTGCCATTCAGCGACTGGACCTGGTCATTTCAGACAGCCCGATGCCGCCGCACCTGGACATCAAAGGCTATAGCCAGAAACTGGGAGAATGTGGCCTGAGCTTTTTCGCAACCCCAACATTGGCCCACCGGCATGACGGCCTGTTCCCGGAGTGCTTGCACGATGCACCGCTGCTCATACCCGGGCAGGAAACCGTACTGCGCAGCCGCCTGCTGCGCTGGCTTGGTGAGCAACATATCCAACCGCGTATCGTCGGCGAGTTCGACGACAGCGCCCTGATGCAGGCGTTCGGGCAGTCTGGCAGTGGCATCTTCGTGGCGCCCAGCGTAATTGCCGAAGAAGTGTGTCGCCAATATGGCGTACAACTGATCGGACAAACCGAGGCCGTGAACGAGTCCTTCTACGCTATTTCAGTCGAGCGCAAGGTCAAGCATCCTGGCATCGTTGCCATCACTGAAGGGGCACGACGCGAACTGTTCAACTGGTAGCGTTTCCTGACAACGGCCAGCAAGTGCCTGACCAAGGTCTATGGTAAAGTCCAGCCCTTTTCAGATTTCGGGACCTCGCTGCGCATGACACCGCTCCTTCGCCTTCTCAACCGCACCGGCCTGGTGACGCAAATCGTGATCGGTCTGGTGGCAGGTATCGCCCTTGCCCTGATCGCGCCAGCCGTCGCCCGCGACCTGGGCTTTTTCGGTACGGTGTTCGTCAGTGCCTTGAAGGCGGTGGCACCCGTGCTGGTATTCATCCTGGTCATGGCATCGATTGCCAATCATCGACACGGACAGGAAACCCACATCCGTCCCATCTTGTGGCTGTACTTGCTCGGCACGTTCGCCTCGGCTGTCGTGGCGGTGGTTGCCAGCATGATGTTTCCTTCGCACCTGGTACTGAACGCAGCCGACGCCACCCTAAGTGCACCGGGCGGCATCAACGAGGTGTTGAAGAACCTGCTGCTCAGTGCGGTCGACAACCCGATCAACGCGCTGCTCAACGCTAATTTCATCGGTGTGCTGACTTGGGCGATCGGCCTGGGCATCGCATTGCGCCACGCCGGTGACACCACCCGCAAGGTGGTCGACGACCTGTCCAATGGCGTTACGCTGATCGTGCGCATTGTCATTCGCTTTGCGCCACTGGGCATCTTCGGCCTGGTCACCTCCACCTTGGCTCAGTCCGGGCTGAAAGCGATGCTGGGGTACCTGCACCTGCTGGCGGTACTGATCGGGTGCATGCTGTTCGTCGCTCTGGTCATGAACCCGCTGATCGTGTTCTGGAAAACCCGTCGCAATCCCTACCCGCTCACCCTGCTGTGTCTACGCGAAAGCGGTATTACTGCATTTTTCACCCGCAGTTCGGCAGCCAATATTCCTGTGAACATGGCGTTGTCCGAACGGCTTGGGCTGCATGAGGATACTTATTCGGTATCCATTCCGCTGGGGGCCACGATCAACATGGCCGGCGCTGCAATCACCATTACCGTATTGACGCTGGCGGCGGTGCACACCTTGGGCATTCCCTTGGATCTCCCCACGGCCGTGTTGCTCAGTGTGGTAGCGGCGGTCTGTGCTTGCGGTGCGTCAGGCGTGGCCGGCGGTTCCTTGCTGCTCATCCCGCTGGCCTGCAGCCTGTTCGGTATTCCCAGTGAAATCGCCATGCAGGTCGTGGCGGTGGGGTTCATCATCGGCGTGCTGCAGGATTCCGCCGAAACCGCACTCAACTCCTCCACCGACGTGCTGTTCACTGCAGCCGCTTGCCAGGCCGAGGAGCGCCGCAGCGCCTGATTCAGCCGGGCCGTCTTGCGGCCCTCCCCTCATTTACCTACGCTAATGGCCTTTTCCCAGCAATGAGACAGGGCCATGTCCGAGCAAGACACCCCCACTGAAGGTCGCTTGAACAGCGTCGAGATTCGCGTGCTCGGCTCGCTGATCGAAAAACAGGCCACCAGCCCGGAAAGCTACCCACTCACCCTCAACGCCCTGCTCCTGGCCTGTAACCAAAAGACCAGCCGCGAGCCGGTGATGAACCTCACCCAAGGCCAAGTGGGCCAGGCGTTGCGCAGCCTCGAAGCACAACAGATGGCACGCCTGCAGATGGGCAGCCGCGCCGATCGCTGGGAACACCGGGTGGACAAGGCGCTGGAATTGGTGCCTGCACAGCTGGTGCTGATGGGGCTGATGTTCCTGCGTGGCCCGCAGACCCTCAGCGAGTTGCTAGCCCGCAGCAACCGCCTGCACGACTTCGACGACACTGACCAGGTCCGCCACCAGCTCGAGCGCCTGGTATCACGTAACTTGGCCGTGCACCTGCCGCGTCAGGCCGGTCAGCGGGAAGACCGTTACACGCATGGGTTGGGTGACCCGGCAGAGATCGAAACCATTCTGGCCGCAAGGCAGCAGGAAGGTCCAACGCGCAGCGGTACCGGCGCGGCCGCGCAGGATCGAATCGAAGCACTGGAAGCGCGTATCGCTGCATTGGAAGCTCGCCTGGACGCACTTGGCGGCTAGGCTTCAACGGTCTGATTTGGGGAAGTTGCGGCAGCTCTTGCGCTCGGCCATTTCACGATCGCTTGGGCGCTGATCGACGAATACGGTGTGGCCGTTACTGTAGATCTCAAGGTAGCCCCAGTGCAGGTCTTGTTCAGTCTGCCCAGGCTTTGGCGGCACTAGCCACCAGGGTTCGCGGCTGATCAGGGTCATGGCGTGGCTCCTGAAGGGTCTGCATGTAAGCATAGACACCCTCATGCCACGGGGGTTTAGCCAGGCCCATGACAAAACCCCCGCATGCGCTGCGCCGTAGAGCACGGCCAGTGCATGCGAGGGTTGCGGCTCTGCCCAAATGTCGCTTATGCAGGGGCCGAGGTGCGGATCAGGTGGTCGAAGGCGGCCAGAGACGCCTTCGCCCCTTCGCCTACGGCGATCACGATCTGTTTGTAGGGCACCGTCGTCACGTCACCTGCAGCGAACACACCCGCAATACTGGTCTGCCCCTTGGCATCGACGATGATTTCGCCGCGTGCCGACAGTTCAACGGTGCCTTTGAGCCAATCGGTGTTCGGCAACAGACCGATCTGAACGAAAATCCCCTCCAACGCCAGCTCATGTTCGATGTCGCTGGTCCGGTCCTTATAACGCAGGCCAGTTACTTTTTCGCCATTGCCGATCACTTCGGTGGTCAGTGCCTGGGTGATGACCGTCACGTTAGGCAAGCTGTGCAATTTGCGTTGCAGCACCGCATCGGCACGCAGCTGGCTATCGAATTCAATCAACGTCACCTGCGCCACGATACCTGCCAAATCGATCGCCGCTTCCACGCCGGAGTTACCGCCACCAATCACCGCCACGCGCTTGCCCTTGAACAATGGGCCATCGCAGTGCGGGCAGTAGGCCACGCCGCGGCCACGGTATTGCTGTTCACCCGGTACATTCATCTCGCGCCAGCGAGCGCCGGTGGCCAGGATGACGGTCTTGGCCTTGAGCGAAGCCCCGCTCGCCATGCGCACTTCATGCAGGCCGCCGTCGGTAGCCGGAATCAGTGCTTCACCGCGCTGCAGGTTCATGATGTCCACCTCGTACTGCTTGACGTGTTCTTCAAGCGCGGTGGCCAGTTTCGGGCCTTCGGTTTCATGGACGGACACAAAGTTCTCGATGGCCATGGTGTCGAGCACCTGCCCACCGAACCGTTCGGCGGCCACGCCGGTGCGGATACCCTTGCGCGCTGCATAGATGGCGGCAGAAGCACCTGCCGGGCCACCGCCCATGACCAGTACATCGAACGCCTGCTTGGCATTGAGTTTCTCGGCCTGACGCGCGCCGGCGTTGGTGTCGATCTTGCCAAGAATTTCCTCAAGACCCATGCGCCCCTGGCCGAACACCTCACCGTTGAGGTACACGCTGGGCACGGCCATGATCTGGCGGGCATCGACTTCAGCCTGGAACAGTGCACCGTCGATGGCCACGTGGCGTACGTTGGGGTTGAGCACCGCCATCAGGTTCAACGCCTGAACCACATCCGGGCAGTTCTGGCAGGACAGCGAGAAGTAGGTCTCGAAGCTGAACTCCCCTTCCAGCGCCTGGATCTGCTCGATCACTTCCAGGCTGGCCTTGGAGGGGTGGCCGCCCACTTGCAGCAGCGCCAGTACCAGGGACGTGAACTCGTGGCCCATGGGAATGCCGGCGAAACGCAGGCTGATGTCGCCGTTGGGGCGATTGAGCGAGAACGAAGGGCGGCGGGCGTCGTCGCCATCGGCTCGCAGGGTGATGAGGCTGGACAAGCCGGCGATTTCCACCAGCAGGTCGTGTAATTCGCGGGACTTCGCACCGTCGTCGAGGGAAGCAACGATCTCGATCGGCTGGGTGACCCGCTCCAGGTAGGTTTTCAGTTGCGATTTAAGCGTGGCGTCCAACATACGGGCGATTTCCTTTTTCAAAACTCGGATACAAAAACGCCCAGGCGAAGTCGCCCGGGCGTTTGACGGGGCGGTAAGTGGTTCAGCTGTGGCGGCTGCTTACCGCCCGCGTATGGCACATGACTGGCTGATCTCCCCGCAAGGCCTGCGCGGCGCTGCCGCGGCACAGGCGCTTATCGGGCGAGAATCAGATCTTGCCGACCAGATCCAGCGACGGCGCCAGAGTAGCCTCGCCTTCTTTCCACTTGGCTGGGCAGACTTCGCCTGGGTGCGCGGCGACGTATTGGGCAGCCTTGACCTTGCGCAGCAGCTCGGTAGCGTCACGACCTACACCACCATCGTTCAGCTCGACGATCTTGATCTGGCCTTCGGGGTTGATCACGAAGGTACCGCGGTCAGCCAGGCCGGCTTCTTCGATCAGTACGTCGAAGTTGCGGGCGATCACATGGGTCGGGTCGCCGATCAGTGGGTACTGAATCTTGCCGATGGTGTCCGAGGTGTCGTGCCACGCTTTGTGGGTGAAGTGGGTGTCGGTGGAAACACCGTAGATCTCAACGCCCAGTTTCTGGAACTCGGCGTAGTTGTCAGCAAGGTCACCCAGCTCGGTCGGGCACACGAAAGTGAAGTCGGCTGGATAGAAGAACACGACAGACCATTTGCCTTTCAGGTCGGCTTCGCTGACCGGGACGAACTCGCCCTTGTGGTAGGCAGTGGCGTTGAACGGTTTGACCTGGCTGTTGATGATAGGCATGAGAGACGCTCCTTCATGGGTTGAAATCAGTTGACGGAGAGAATCCTAACCGCATGGACCGATAAAGGCTCATTGGCAAACCTGATGCTTATGATTGGTTTTGGCTATGAGCCAGACCGGTCAAGGGCTGCCTAGCCCGGTGTTGCCCAAGCGGGCGACAACCCATGGATGCGGCGGCGTGGGGGCTGCGGCTCGTTAACCCCCACCCCGCAACCAGGCCGCACGTTGCGTGCGGCCTGGGTTGAGTCAGCGAGTCACCGTGCGCATGGTCACGAATTCTTCCGCTGCCGTGGGGTGCACGCCGATGGTTTCATCGAACTGTTGCTTGGTCGCGCCCGCTTTGAGCGCGATGCCCAGGCCCTGGATGATCTCGCCTGCATCCGGCCCGACCATGTGGCAACCGAGCACCTTGTCGGTCTTGGCATCCACCACCAGCTTCATCAGGGTCTTTTCCTGGATGTCGGTGAGGGTCAGCTTCATGGCGCGGAAGCGGCTTTCGAAGATCTTGACCTCATAGCCCTGCTCGACAGCCTGTTCTTCGGTGAGCCCTACCGTGCCGATAGGCGGCTGGCTGAACACTGCCGTGGGGATATTCTGGTAGTCCACGGGGCGGTACTGCTCCGGCTTGAACAAACGCCTGGCCACGGCCATACCTTCAGCCAGTGCCACAGGCGTCAGTTGCACGCGGCCGATCACATCACCAATGGCCAGGATCGAGGGCGCCGTGGTCTGGTATTGATCGTCTACTCGCACATACCCCTTGTCATCCAGTTCGACGCCGGTGTTTTCCAAGCCAAGGTTGTCCAGCATCGGACGCCGGCCGGTGGCGTAGAAGATGCAGTCGGCAACCAGTTCCCGCCCGTCCTTGAGCGTCGCCTTGAGGCTGCCATCCTCGAGTTTGTCGATGCGCTGGATGTCAGCATTGAACTGCAAGTCGAGCCCGCGTTTTTCGAGCTCTTCCTTGAGGTGGGTACGCACCGAACCATCGAAGCCGCGCAGGAACAGATCGCCGCGATACAGCAACGTGGTCGCGGCGCCCAGCCCCTGGAAGATCCCGGCGAATTCCACCGCGATGTAGCCGCCGCCCACCACCAGCACCCGCCGCGGCAGGTCCTTGAGGTAGAACGCTTCGTTGGAGGTGATCGCCAATTCCTTGCCAGGGATGTCCGGCACCTGGGGCCAGCCGCCGGTGGCGATCAGGATGTGCTCGGCGCTGTAGCGCTGACCTTCGACCTCGACTTCGTTGGGCCCGGTCATGCGCGCATGGCCTTGAATCAGGGTTACGCCGCTGTTGACCAGCAGGTTGCGGTAGATGCCATTAAGCCGTTCGATTTCACGGTTCTTGTTGGCGATCAGCGTACCCCAGTCGAAGTGCCCTTCTTCCAAGGTCCAGCCGTATCCAGCCGCTTGCTCCAGTTCGTCGGCCACATGGGCGCCGTACACTAGCAGCTTTTTAGGCACACACCCCACGTTGACACAGGTGCCGCCCAGGTAGCGGCTCTCGGCAACCGCTACCTTCGCGCCAAAACCGGCAGCGAACCGTGCGGCGCGCACGCCACCGGAGCCGGCGCCAATCACGAACAGATCAAAATCGTAGGCCACTTTTCGTTCTCCAAAAAAAAGCTGCAAGCTTCAAGCGGCAGACTGCACAACGGGCAGCGTGGCTTGTCACTTGCAGCTTGGTACCGGCAGTTTCAAGCTTCAAGCATCAGGCGGCAAGAAAAAACGCGCCTGGCTTGCAGCAGGGGCTCAGTAGGCCTTGCCGGTCTTGTAGTAGTTCTCGAAGCAGAAGTTGGTCGCGTCGATGTAGCCTTCGGCGCCACCGCAGTCGAAACGCTGGCCTTTGAACTTGTACGCGATTACGCAGCCATTCTGGGCCTGTTGCAGCAAGGCGTCGGTGATCTGGATTTCGCCGCCCTTGCCGGGTTCGGTATTGGCGATGATGTCGAAGATATCCGGGGTCAGGATGTAACGGCCGATGATGGCGAGGTTGGACGGGGCATCTTCAGGCTTTGGTTTCTCTACCATGTTGGTCACACGGAAGATGTCGTCACGAATCATGTCGCCGGCAATGACACCGTACTTGTTGGTTTCCTGCGGATCGACTTCCTGAATGGCGACGATCGAGCAACGGAACTGGTTGTACAGCTTCACCATCTGGGTCAGCACGCCGTCGCCTTCAGGGTTGACGCACAGGTCGTCCGCCAGCACTACGGCGAAGGGCTCGTCGCCGATCAGCGGACGGCCGGTAAGGATAGCGTGGCCCAGGCCTTTCATCTCGGTCTGACGGGTGTAGGAGAACGAGCACTCGTCCAGGAGGCGACGAATGCCTACCAGATATTTCTCCTTGTCGGTACCCTTGATCTGGTTTTCCAGCTCGTAGCTGATGTCGAAGTGATCTTCCAGCGCGCGCTTACCGCGACCGGTAACGATGGAGATCTCGCTCAACCCTGCATCCAATGCTTCCTCAACGCCGTACTGGATCAACGGCTTGTTGACCACTGGCAGCATTTCCTTCGGCATGGCTTTGGTGGCGGGCAGGAAGCGAGTGCCATAGCCGGCTGCCGGGAACAAGCATTTCTTGATCATAAACGTCCTTAACAAAGGCTAGGCCTGGGGGTTACGGCGCAGTCTAATCAGGCGGCGGTCACCTTACAATGCCCCGCCTGTGGCCGATCGTTGGGAACATAGAGGCAACCGCTCACGGATAGTTCAAAGGGTCGCCCAATATTCCTGACCGGTACGTCACCCCTCCAGGCCCTTGCCCGGTCATCAGTGACCGGTGCCCTGCCCGATCAACACCCCCTCGACCTTCTGGCCATAGAGGTTGACCCCGTCATTGGCATGGAACTTCAGGCGCGTTTTCTCGATGGAGCCCTCTACCAACCGTGGGTCCTGGGGCCGCTCGTGCCGGTTTATCCATGCCGCCACATCCCAGGCCTGCTGGTCGCTGAGCGAACCCGGTCGACCCAGTGGCATGTTGTACTTGATGAATGACGCCGCCGTATTGATCCGGTGCATGCCCGCCCCCCAGTTGTAGGCCTCCCTGCCCCAGAGCGGCGGCATCACATACTCGCCCGCCACCTTCTGCCCTTCGCCCTGCTTGCCGTGGCAGATCGCACATTGTTCGAGATACACCTTCTGCCCACGCGTGAAGTCATAGCCACCCGCTGGCGGCGCCACTTCCGGATAACCTCGCCCGGCCAACTCGACCCCGGTCGGCGCCTTGGTAGAAAGCCAGTAGGAATAAACCGACAGCGCAGTCATCTGCGGACTGTCAGCCGCCGGCGGCTTGCCGTTCATGCTGAACTGAAAACAGCCTTGGATTCGCTCGGCATAGGTGTTGACCTTGTCGTTTTTCTTGCGGTAAGCCGGGTACATCGGATAGGCGCCCCACAGGGGAGCCGAGTGCGCCATGCGCCCTTGATCTAGGTGGCAGTTACTGCAGTTCATGCCGTTGCCAACCGCTTCAGGCATCAGTCGCCGGGTATCGACGAACAGGGCGTGCCCCTCGCGCACCATCTTGCCAAACGCATTGTCCGGCAACTCGCCCTCGGCCGGCGGCACGAAGCGCGGCTGCACCTGTGCATCCGGCACCTTGAGCTGGGACTGGTCCTCCATGGTCACGGGGTTGGCGTGAGCGCTGCCTGCGGCCAGCAGCAGGGCTGTAAGCAAAGGCTTCATGGCTTGGCCTCCAGGTTAGCGGGATGGGCGAAAAACTCGGCAACGGCCGTGATCTCGTCAGGGGTCATGGCCTTGGCCACGCCGACCATCAGCTGGTTGGGATCGTTACTGCGCGTTCCATCCCGCCAGGCGTTGAGTTGTGCCACCAGGTAAGCTGCAGGCTGGCCAGACAACGGAGGGAAGTGCTCGCCCACCCCGCCACCGCCAGGGCCGTGACACTGGATACATCCGGGGATATGCCGCTCCCAGTCGCCATAAAGCGCAAGCCGCAGCGTTGGATCATCGGCAATTTGCTGACGGCGCAGGTCACCGGTTGGCGGTGCCGGCAAGCTGGCCAGGTAGGCGCTCACTGCCGTGATCTCGTCCTCGGACAACGCCTTTGCCAAGGGCGCCATTACTGCCTGCTGTCGAGTACCCCTGCGCCAGTCATGCAATTGCTTGCTCAAGTACGAGGCCGGCAGGCCAGCGAGCCTGGGGAAGCCTGCTGCGCCGATGCCGTTGCCATCGGCACCGTGGCACCCGATGCAGGCCAGGGCAGCGGGGTCGGCGCCCCCTTGGGTAAAGACTTTCTGGCCATCTGCAGCGTGGGCCGATGCCCAGGCCAGGGACATCAGGCCACCGATCACCATGACGCTGAACGGTCTCATCATGAACCTCCTTTTCTATTGTTATATGCTTAGGCCCAAAACATATAAGCAAAAGGAGGATGGTCACTTGCGCTGGGTCAATCCCCGGAAATACAAGCCGTCGCGGCTTTGCGCACATCACCCGGGCGCAATGGGAAGTTGCTCAGACGCTCATGCAACTTGATGCTGCTGCCATTGTTGCTACGCTGGCTGATATCCAGGAGCGCGCCTGGGCCCTCGCCTGGCGAGAACTTCTGCGGCACGATCAGACGCAATCCATCGCCGCGTTTCTCTTCCGTCAACGGGCCACGCGAGTCGGCCAGGCGGGCCTTCACGCAGTCGGCATATTCACGTGGCGTCTTGCCTGACATCACATCCATCGTCTCATGGGACTGTTCAAGGTCAGACACACTGGCGCACCCGGCCAGGGTCAGCATCCACGCCGCCAACATCCACTTCATCTGCTGCACCTCTGTCATCACGAACCCCGTTCGACCGTGATCTGGCTCTTTTGCTCCCTGGACTGGCAGATTTATCTGCGCCCGATCAGCCGCCCGGCGCGCTCACCGCGCATCGTGGTATCGTGCGCGTTTGCAAAACCAGACTTTGCGGAGCCACACATGAAATTCGTACACCAGCGCGAGCACCTCAACGAGGACGATATCGTCGTCATCGAGTGTTCCCAGCGCTGCAACATCCGTCTGATGAACGACGCCAACTTTCGCAGCTTCAAGAATGGCGGTCGTCACACCTATCACGGCGGCCACTTCGACAAGTTCCCCGCCAAGATCACCGTGCCCAGCACCGGTTTCTGGAACATCACCATCGATACCGTGACGACCCGTCCGATCTCGGTCACGCGCAAGCCCAGCCTCACGCACAAGATCAAGATCATCCGCCGTTCCTCGTCGCAACTCAGGTAAGGCCAGCCATGACCCAGACCATCAAGTACGTCATCAAATACAAGCTCGAAGGCCAGCGCCGCTGGGATTTCGCCCTCATGTCAGACGACTCTCCGGAACAGGCCCTGCAAGCCCTGCGCAAGATCCATGGTGACGACGTCGACAAGGTCAGCGACATCCAGGTCAGCAAGGCACTCTAATCGCCCAGTCCCCATTCACCGCGCTTGAAGGAGCTTCGCATGAGTCAGTGGCCCGATCGCCGTATTCTCGATTTGCTGGGTATCGAACGGCCCATCCTTCAAGCGCCGATGGCTGGGGCATCGGGCACGGCGATGGCCATTGCGGTAAGCCAGGCTGGTGGTCTGGGCGCCCTGCCTTGCGCCATGCTCACTCACCAGCAGGTACGCGAGCACATCGCGGCCTTTCGAGCTGCCAGCCCTGGCCGCGCCCTGAACCTGAACTTCTTCTGCCATCAGGTGCCGGCTTGCGATGCCGACGCCCTGACCGCGTGGAAGCAGACGCTTGAACCCTACTATCGAGCACTGGGGGCTGATTTCGAAGCACCTGCGCCGGCGTCTAATCGCGCCCCTTTCGACGAACAGAGCTGCCAGCTGGTTGAGGAACTGCGCCCTGAAGTGGTGAGTTTCCACTTCGGCCTGCCTCAGGTTGACCTGCTACGCAGGGTCAAAGCCAGCGGGGCCCGGGTACTGTCCAGTGCCACCACTGTCGAAGAGGCGCGCTGGCTACAGGACCGTGGCTGCGATGCGATCATCGCCATGGGCTATGAGGCTGGCGGGCATCGCGGCATGTTCCTCAGTGAAGACATCACCACCCAAATCGGTACGCTTGCGCTGGTGCCGCAAGTGGCCGATGCCGTTGATGTACCGGTGATCGCGGCCGGTGGTATTGCCGATCACCGTGGTCTGCTGGCCGCATTGGCACTGGGCGCTTCTGC
Organism: Pseudomonas sp. WSY_20; assembly: GCF_043104335.1. Lineage (NCBI taxonomy): Bacteria > Pseudomonadati > Pseudomonadota > Gammaproteobacteria > Pseudomonadales > Pseudomonadaceae > Pseudomonas > Pseudomonas sp. WSY_20. Next base: position 176,840 of record NZ_JBICKP010000017.1, on the reverse strand, counting down.
GGTGCAGATCGGCACTGCTTACCTGTTCTGCCCTGAGGCAAACGTGTCGTCGTTTCACCGGCAGGCGCTGGACAGTGCACCGGCCAGCGACACGGCCCTGACCAACTTGTTCACTGGCCGCCCGGCCCGCGGCATCAATAATCGCCTGATGCGCGAGCTGGGCCCCATGAGCGCGCAGGCGCCGCGGTTTCCACTGGCAGGTGGCGCGTTGATGCCGCTGCGGGCGATCACTGAGGCCCAAGGCGACAGTGGCTTCAGCAACCTTTGGGCAGGCCAGGCACTGCGCCTTGGCCGGCACATGTCCGCTGCAGACCTGACCCGTGACATTGCAGACAAAGCATTGGCTCGACTAAGCCGCTAATCGGACCGCTCGAAACTTGCTCCAACCGCTATTTAACAAAAACAGCTGCAGGCAACTGGCGAAGCGCTATATAGTCAGGCATATAACGAAAACCAGGAGCTGTCCCAATGCGTTCTCGCCTGCCCTATCTAGCCGCCCTCGCCAGCCTGATCATGCTGAACACCGCCTGGGCCGACGAGGTCCAGGTGGCTGTCGCTGCCAACTTCACCGCGCCAATCCAGGCCATCGCCAAGGATTTCGAGAAGGACACCGGCCATACGTTGATCGCAGCCTACGGCGCTACCGGGCAGTTCTATGCCCAGATCAAGAACGGTGCCCCCTTCGAAGTGTTCCTGGCAGCAGACGACAGCACCCCGGCCAAGCTCGAGCAAGAGAACGCCATCGTGCCGGGCTCACGCTTTACCTACGCCATCGGAACACTGGCCCTGTGGTCGGCCCAGCCTGGGTATGTGGATGACAAGGGCGCGGTCTTGCAAGGCAATGCCTACAAGCACCTCTCACTCGCCAATCCAAAGACCGCGCCGTATGGCCTGGCGGCCACGCAAGTGCTGGAAAAGCTCAAGTTGACCGAGGCGACGCGCGCCAAATGGGTCGAGGGTCAAAATATCACCCAAGCCTTCCAGTTCGTATCTACCGGTAATGCAGAGCTGGGCTTCGTGGCGCTGTCGCAGATCTTCAAGGATGGCAAGGTACAGAGTGGTTCGGCCTGGATCGTCCCGGCTTCCTTGCACGACCCCATCCGCCAGGACGCAGTGATCCTGAAAAAAGGCAAGGACAACCCGGCTGCCAAGGCCCTGGTGGACTACCTCAAGGGCCCCAACGCTGCTGCGGTAATCAAAGCCTACGGCTATGAAATCTGATGCCGCTCGATGCCAGTGACCTTGGCGCCATCTGGCTTACCCTGAAGCTGGCCAGCCTGACCACCCTGATCCTGTTGATCGTGGGCACACCCATCGGCTGGTGGCTGGCACGCACCCGGTCATGGCTTCGCGGCCCGATAGGTGCCATCGTTGCCCTGCCTCTGGTGCTGCCGCCTACGGTGATCGGGTTCTACCTGCTGATTGCACTAGGCCCGCATGGCTGGCTTGGCCAAGCGATTGCAGCACTGGGCCTGGACAGTGTGGTGTTCAGCTTCTCGGGCCTTGTGATCGGCTCGGTCATCTACTCGATGCCCTTTGTGGTCCAGCCGCTGCAAAACGCTTTTGCCGCCATCGGTAAACGCCCCATGGAAGTGGCGGCCACGCTGCGCGCCGGGCCGTGGGACAGTTTCGTGCACGTGGCGCTACCACTGGCCCGTCCTGGCTTCATCACTGCCAGCATTCTGGGTTTTGCCCACACCGTAGGCGAGTTTGGTGTCGTGCTGATGATCGGTGGCAACATTCCCGACAAGACCCGCGTGGTGTCCGTGCAGATTTTCGACCATGTCGAGGCGATGGCCTACACCCAGGCTCACTGGCTCGCAGGCGCCATGCTGGTGTTCTCTTTCCTGGTGCTGCTGTTGCTGTACGCAGGCAAACGCGGCAATACGGGCTGGAACTGACATGACGCACTTGATCGTGGCACGCCTGAAACTGGCACGCGACGCTTTCACGCTGGACGTCGACCTGCAACTGCCAGGGCGCGGTATCAGCGCCTTGTTTGGGCACTCCGGGTCAGGCAAAACCAGTTGCCTGCGCTGCCTGGCCGGCTTGGAGCGCCCTGGTCAGGCGTATGTGCAAGTCAATGGCGAGGTCTGGGAGGACACCGCTCGCGACGTCTTTCTACCGCCCCACCAGCGCCCGGTGGGCTACGTTTTCCAGGAGCCCAGCCTGTTTGCGCACCTGAGCGTACGGGGCAACCTGGAGTTCGGCTGGCGCCGTGTCCCGTCGAGCCAGCGCAAGGTAAGTCTGGAACATGCCAGCGAGCTGTTGGGCATCAGTCACCTGCTGGCGCGCCGACCTTCGACGTTATCGGGGGGCGAGGCGCAACGCGTCGGGATTGCCCGTGCGCTGCTCAGCAGCCCCCGACTGTTGCTGATGGATGAGCCCCTGGCCGCTCTTGACGGGCCCCGCAAACGCGAAATCCTGCCTTACCTCGAGCGCTTGCACGAGGAGCTGGACGTACCCGTGGTCTATGTCAGCCACGCCCAGGACGAAGTGGCACGCCTGGCGGACCATGTGGTGCTGCTCGAGCACGGACGTGTGGTGGCAAGCGGTTCGGTTGCGCCTACCTTGGCCCGTCTGGACTTGTCGCTGGCCCAGGGCGATGACGCCGGTGTGGTGCTCGAAGGCCAGGTGACAGGGCACGACCCGCACTACGATCTGCTTGAGCTGCGCCTGCCTGGCAACAAAGGGCTCGTCTTACGTTGCGCACACCCCATGCGCGCCCTGGGCAGCGCCTTGCGGGTCAAGGTCCATGCGCGCGACGTAAGCCTGGCGCTCACCGCTGACGGCACCTCAAGTATCCTCAACCGAGTGCATGTTCAGGTACGCGACACCCACGCTGCTGACAACCCAGCCCATCTGTTGGTCAGCCTGGATGCCGACGGTAGCATCCTGCTCGCCCGCATTACCCGTTTCTCGGCGGACCAGCTTGGGGTGCACCCAGGCCAGCGCCTGTATGCACAGATCAAATCGGTTGCATTGCTCAGCTGACGTGCGGAAATGGAGCAACGGCCAAGCGGCTGTTGTCCATTGATCAGTGACTTGATCGAGGCCTGCCGCCCATGCTCGACTGCCCGCTTCCCGAAACGCTGCATTACGTCGACGACACCCAGCCCGGTTTGACTCGCCGCCGCTGGCGCGACCGCTTCATCTACCTGGATGCCAACGGTGAACGGGTACGCGACCCCGAAACACTGGCACGTATCGCTGCACTGGTAATCCCACCGGCCTACACCGATGTCTGGATATGCGCCGACCCGCAAGGGCACCTGCAGGCCACTGGCCGCGATGCCCGTGGCCGCAAACAGTACCGTTATCATGCCCAGTGGCGTGAAACCCGTGACCAGCACAAGTACGGCCGCATGCTCGCCTTCGCCCAGGCGTTGCCAAAGCTGCGCTCACAACTGGAAGCCCACTTGTCTCGACCCGGCCTTGACCGTGAAAAGGTCATGGCCCTGGTGGTCAGCCTGCTGGACCATACCCTCATCCGCATTGGCAACCAGCGCTATATGCGCGACAACAAGTCCTACGGGCTGACAACCCTGCGTAATCGACATGTAGAGGTCAAGGGCAGTACCATCCGCTTTCAGTTCCGCGGCAAGCGTGGTGTCGAACACGATGTAACGCTGCGCGACCGACGCCTGGCGGCCTTGCTCAAGCGTTGCATGGAACTGCCCGGCCAGGCACTGTTCCAGTATCTCGATGCCGATGGCCAGCGTCACAGCATTGGTTCGAGCGACATCAATCAGTTTCTGCAACAGCTGACTGGCGCCGACTTCACGGCCAAGGACTACCGTACCTGGGCCGGCAGCAGCCTTGCGCTGGACCTGCTCAGGCCCTTGGCCTGGGAGCCGGAGACCGAGGCCAAACGCCAGGTCGCTGCCATCGTCAAGCAAGTCGCCTCGCGCCTTGGCAACACCCCTGCGGTATGCCGACGCTGCTACATCCACCCAGCGGTACTGGAGCACTACACGCTCGGGCGCCTGGCCGCCTTGCCCAAGAGCCGAGTACGCAAGGGGCTGGACCCGGAAGAGGTCGCTTTATTGGTCTTTCTCAAGGCATTGGAACAGCAGGCCGCACATTGAGTGCGTCTATCCAACCGATGATGCAAAGGTATTTCCCATTGAACGACGCCATCACTATCCTTCAACACAGAGCACCTTGTCCTACAAAGCCTTCATGGGACGCCTGTTTGTCCGCTTCCCCTTTGCGTGCCATAGATTTTGACATTCTGGGAATTACTAGGCCTCTGAAGCGTCTTTAATGAGAAGGAAAAGGGATAGGCTCCCACCGCCAGGGCACATTGCCTGCGGACTTTTTTATCACCAAGGAGAAGTACATGCTGATACTCACCCGTAAGGTTGGCGAGAGCATCGTCATCAACGACGACATCAAAGTCACCATTCTGGGCGTCAAAGGGATGCAGGTGAGGATAGGCATCGACGCACCCAAGGATGTTCAAGTGCACCGCGAGGAGATTTTCAAACGCATCCAGGCCGGCAGCCCGGCCCCTGAAAAGCAAGACGACTGACACTGGTCATTCAAGCGGGCAGCAGGGATGCGCCCAAAGCCTCAGCCGCCCAATAGGCCACGCACGGTCGCAATCATCTCGCCCATGTCGAATGGCTTGTCGAATATTGCTGCGAATAATGCCGGGCATCCCTCGTTGGCCTGTGCGCCGCTCATGAGGATGACCGGCAGCGTCTGTAACGCAGGGTCAGCCCGCATGGCACGCACCAGCTCCTGGCCGTTGAGTACGGGCATCATGTAGTCGGTGATAACCAACTGCACCTGCACCCGGTTGAGCACCTCCAGTGCTTTCTGGCCGTTACTCGCCTTTTCGATCGCATACCCTTCATCCTCCAGGGCAAACCCCAGGATGTCGGCTATCAGGTATTCGTCGTCGACGATCAGCACGGTCTTCATGTAACTGAAACCTACAGGCTCCCTTGCGGCACAGCTGTGCCAGAGAGGGCCCCACTTGTGCCTTCGAATGCTCTGCGCAGTGTGATTCCCGTTGAAGCGATCACAAGCTCATGCAAGGACGCGTCGTGAGCACTGTCGCGCACTTTGAGAATTGAGAGCATGCGGCGCAAGGTGCCGTCATGCTCCACGAATCGCATCAGCACCAGGTTGTCGACGATGCTGGACAAGTCGGGCGCCGGCGCGCTGATCTCCGCACCGAAGATATCGCGCATTTCCCAGGTCAGCATCACACTCACCTGGCGAGCGCGCAGCTCCCCGGTCAGCGCGCGAAAGAAGGCATTCAGGCGCCCGGGTTCCGTGGCCAGGCGGCTCAACGCACCCAGGCTGTCGATCAGTACTCGCTTGGCGCCGGTTGCCTGTACCTGTTCGATCAAGCGCGCACCCAGCTGGTCCAACAGCACCTGCGTACTGGGCTCCCAGCACAGTGTCAGGCTCTGGGCCTGTTCCATGGCTGCAAAGTCGTACCCCAGTAAAGCCGCCTTGCTGTGCAGGCGATCGGGTGATTCATAGAAGCCGAAATGCAAACCGGGGGCCTGGGGTGTGCTGGCCGCCAGAAATGCCATGCCCAGCGACGTCTTGCCAATGCCCGAGGGGCCCATCAGCAGCGTGACCGATGCGGCGGACAGACCGCCATCGAGCATGTCGTCGAGCGCCGACACACCGCTGCTGATTCGTGATGCGGCTGCATTGCAGGGCCCAATGGGCTTGGCGAACAAGGACTCCAGACGTGGAAACACCGTCACACCGGTATCGTCTATCAGGCACTCGTGGCGCCCGGACAAGGCGCCACTGCCACGGGTCTTGCGCAACTGAATCGTGCGAACGGCGCGGCTACCCACCATCTGCTCACCCAGTTCGATCACGCCGTCGACCATCGTGTGCTCAGGGCTGCCTTCCTCAAGCCGCGCACTGGTCAACAACAGTACGGTGCAGCCGGCAAAAGCCGCATGACCTTGTAGTGCCGAGACGAATTTTTTGGTATCGAGCGATGTTTCGGCATGTACGCGAGCATTGAGTACGCCATCGACGATCAGCAGGCTGGCCTTGTGTCGACTGATCTCCTGCCTGAGCAACCGGACCACGGCATCAAGGCCATCCTGTTCCAGGGTATCGAAAGCGCTAACGAACTGAATCTGGTCGCCGACCATCGAAGGGTCGAAGAAGTCCAGCGTGCCCAGGTACTGAAATAACCGCTCATGGGACTCGCTGAGCAAGGTTGCCACCAGCGCCCGCCCTCCCTTGCGCACATGCTCGCAGGCCATCTGGTTGGCCAGGATGGTCTTGCCTGCCCCAGGTGGGCCCTGCACGATATACGACGCCCCTGTCACCAACCCACCTTTGAGCAGGGCATCGAGCCCGTCGATACCTGTCAGCAATCGCTTGAGTGTCTGAGTCATGCTGCGCCCCTTACGGTTCGATACCTGGCTGGCTTGAATGGACGGGCAAATATAGCCGCATGCGGGTGCCGACCCTCAGCTCGCTGTGCACACTGATGGCACCGCCGCTTTGCCTGGCAAATCCGTACACCTGGCTCAGGCCCAGGCCGGTGCCCTTGCCGAACGGCTTGGTGGTGAAGAAGGGTTCGAAAATACGTGGCAGCACATCCACCGCCATGCCCTCGCCGCTGTCCTGCACCTCGAAGCACACGAAGCGGCCATGCAGGCCGTCGACCTCGCCTGTCAGCAACACCGCTTCGACGGTCAGGACGATGTGGCCTTCCTCGGCAATGGCATCCCGGGCATTGAACAGCAAGTTGAGCAGCACCATTTGTAACTGACCAGCATCCACTTCAATGCTGGGTAGATCAGGCTGCACCCGCGCATCCAGTGTGACCGAACTGGGCAGTGCATGAACAAGCAATCCATGGGTAGCGTCGATCAATTTGGCCGGCTCGATACAGGTCACCTCAAACTTGCGATGACGGGCAAAGCTGAGCAGTTGACGGGTCAGGTCGGTGCCGCGTTGGCCAGCCTCGAGAATATTGTGCAGCATGCGCTGAGCGCGTTCTGGGTCGGGTGCAGCAAGGGCCAAGCGCGCAGAGCTGAGAATGATGGTCAGCAGGTTGTTGAAATCATGTGCCAGCCCCCCGGTCAGCTGACCCAGCGCCTCGAGCTTCTGGGCCTCGAACAATTGCGCTCTAACGGCGTCCAGCTGCATCGCCGACTCGCGCCGATCGGTAATGTCCCGCGTGACCTTGGCAAGCCCGACGATCTGGCCTTGATCATCGCGCACCACATCGAGGGCCACCAGTGCCCAGAAGCGCGTGCCGTCTTTGCGCTGGCGCCACCCTTCATGCCGCGACACGCCGTGTTCAAGCGCTTGACGCAGCAATTGCTCCGGCTTGCCTTCGGCGCAGTCTTCAGGCGTGAAGAACAGAGAAAAATGACGGCCCACCACTTCATCGGCGCTATAGCCCTTGATTCTCTGGGCGCCAGCATTCCACGAGGCGATATGACCGGTGGTATCCAGCATGTAGATGGCATAGTCCACCACGGACTGGACCAATTGCTCGTAACGATGAGCAGGCATTTCTGAATTGACCTGGCAATCAGTTGAAACCATGCGAGCTCCACCGGTACGGCAGGTAAACATAATCCAAACGACTACATCTCAGGCATTGACACACGCTGTTCACCGTCGTTGCGCAGTCGTCAGCCCGACCATCACATCCAGTGACTTGGCTAACATTGGGCCAAGCTCATGCCACTGTCAATCGGCTGCTCGCGATGGGATGTGATGTGCGGAATACGTCAGCCAAGGTTGACTCTGCTATAACGGTGGGTTATAAAGCCGCCTTGATTGCACAGCCCTTCTGTCTGAAGCGAGCCGGCCACCCGTGGCCCTTTCAAGCGTGCGAGTGTGGTGGAATTGGTATACACAGCAGACTTAAAATCTGTCGGCGTGAGCCTTGCGGGTTCGAGTCCCGCCACTCGCACCACATCCTGAAGAAGGCGCCTAGGGCGCCTTTTTTGCTGCCTGCCTTTTGCTAGCCTGCCACTACTCATCATCGCAGTCGTCGAACCACGCAGGATGATTGCGCTCGTCCTCTTCGAGTTCCTCAAACGACGGCTCCTCGATCTCGTCTTGCGCCCCATGAGCATCCGGCTCGAACGCGTCTTGTTCGTCATGAAGAAACTCATGATCCAGCAAATGATCATGCTCAGGTTCGTGCAGTTCGTCGTCGTGCATATGGGCCTCAATTCAAGTGGCACGCTTGTATAGGCTCAACTGCCTCTGAGGTCAACGCCGCAGTGATTTAATTCCAGGTTAATTCCACGCGTCCAATGTAGCGGCTCTCCCTTCAAAACGTCCTTGGCCCGCTGATTCCTGGCGGGCGTTTTTTTGTCGGTCGCTCAGCAGGGCCCGTCACCGCCGTCTCGTACATTTTCTTGGCGCACGACGCATCCATCACCTTCCCTTCACGAAATGATGACATTCACCTTGGCAATCTGAACCTGCTCCGTATGTTCTTGCAGCCCGCCGCATTCTTGCCGCGGGCTTTTCTTTTTGTCCCCGCCCTCCACGCCCCTGACTTTCTATGACCTGCGGCAGTTTCCCACATGCACGGTGGCGCTATTGTGCGTGGGCTATTTTCAAGTCAACCGGATAGACACGGAGGTTCACATGAAAGCTGCTGTCGTAGCCCCAGGCGGTCGCGTTGAGGTGGTCGAAAAAAGTATTCGCCCACTCGAATACGGCGAGGCGTTGTTGAAAATGCAGTGTTGCGGCGTTTGCCACACTGACTTGCACGTCAAGAACGGCGACTTCGGCGACAAGACGGGTGTTGTGCTGGGCCATGAAGGCATTGGCGTGGTGCAAGAAGTCGGTCCTGGCGTAAGCTCCCTCAAACGAGGCGACCGCGCCAGCGTGGCCTGGTTTTATGAGGGCTGCGGTCACTGCGAGTATTGCACCAGCGGCAATGAGACGCTGTGCCGACAGGTCAAGAACGCCGGTTACACCGTAGACGGTGGCATGGCCGAAGCCTGCATCGTCAAGGCCGACTACTCGGTAAAGGTACCGGAGGGGCTAGGGTCCGCCGCGGCCAGCAGCATTACCTGCGCAGGCGTGACGACTTACAAGGCAGTAAAGACATCCAATATCCGTCCCGGCCAATGGATCGCGATCTACGGGCTTGGCGGACTGGGCAACCTGGCACTGCAATACGCCAAGAATGTTTTCAATGCCAAGGTCATTGCGGTCGATGTCAACGAAGAACAACTGCGCTTTGCGACAGAAATGGGTGCCGATCTTGCCATAAACCCTTCCAGCCAGGATGCCGCGAAGGTCATCCAGGCACAGACCGGTGGCGCCCATGCCGCTGTGGTTACCGCCGTGGCCAAGGGCGCTTTCGATTCGGCCGTTGACGCGCTGCGTGCCGGTGGGCGACTGGTTGCCGTAGGGCTACCATCGGAAGCGATGAACCTGAACATCCCCCGCCTGGTACTCGATGGCATTGAGGTCATCGGTTCGCTGGTGGGGACGCGCCAGGACCTGCAAGAGGCCTTCCAATTTGCTGCCGAAGGCAAGGTGGTGCCAAAAGTCAGCTTGCGTCCCATCGAGGACATCAACCAGATTTTCGAAGAGATGCTCGATGGGCGCATCAAGGGCCGAATGGTGATTCAGTTCGAGGGTTGAACCAGGGGCACTTCACTCGAGCTCTGCGCAATAGGCAGCGGCCCTGCCCGTCAGGGCCGCAGGCCACTGCGGTGGCGGTTGTAGACTGATGAGCGCCGCGCTCAACGACCATGACTTCGAACCGCGTAGGCTGATGTGGGAGCTTTACGGCTGCGCCCCTCATATACCCACACTTGAGATACTGGCAGCTGTGCCATGACCTCGGCATCCTCCGCTTCGGTATGCGGCTTTTTACCTGTGTCCTTGGCCTTTACACACGCCTGCACACGCTCACGCTCGTCCGATGCCGCCTCGAGCATCTTGTTCAAAGATTCGACCATGCTGGAATAGTCCATTGCCTGACTCCTTTGCGGAAGGTGTTCACCTGATGAGCCTGATCATAGCGAGCCAACCTTTCAGAAACTGGCAACGCAAAACGCAATAAATCGTGGGTCTCCTACTTGATGACCCCTACTGCCGCGCGAGGTTCAGCCAAAGCGATCAACAGGTACCTTGAGACTAGCAGCCCTTGCTGTGTTTATCTGTCCCGACATCACATCAGCCCTGATCTACGCCGGCCTTGAACAGCTATCAGGTCTGTTACGTTCGTCGGAGAAGGTCACCAAGGGCCACATACTGCGCTCTACTTAAACAGGCATCCCCGTTTCCGGTCCAGAATCCACGGAACGTGGACGTCTCTGATTCAACAGGAGCCATTGTCATGACAGAAGAAGAAGCGCGCGATGTTGTAGAACGAATCCAACATGAACTCAGCCACCAGGCGCGGGTTGCCACGCGCATTGAAATACATGATTTGGGCCTGTGGGCGCGTCTGGAGAAGGCGCACTTCACAACAAGCACTCACGGCAACCTGTTGTTCGAAAAACCGGTCGTAATCGTACCCAAGTGTGATGCGTCCTACACCATCCTCTACACCTGTTGAGCCCACTCATTCAACCGTTCAATACAGGAGTCTCGGATGAGTATCCGTAGCCTTACGAGGAACCTGCCTGCCGATCCTTACAATCCAGGGTGGGTACTGGGGTGGGGCGTATTGAGAGACCGTCATCCGTGGCACTTTGTCGACGTTTACGCTGATCAGCTTACGGCCTATATCGAAGCCCAGCGCCGAGGGACGGGGTATGTGGTGGAATATGGCGCTCATCGCCTGGGCTCGAACGAATTTGTCTGTGGTGTCAGCCTTCCTGAAGGCTGACACGTGCGCCTGGCTTCATGAGCAGTCTTGATCCTGTGCTGAAATCAATTCAGTAGGGACACGGGTGCGCTCACTCTAAGATGGTCCCAACTTTACAGGGACAGACTCGACGAGTGGACCTCAATACTCATGACGCCTCAGAACATTACCTACTCGCTCAAACGCACGCGCTTTGACGAACATTATTGCCCGTGCCAAAACACGCGGCTGACCACAAACTTTGCCAACCTGGCCAGGGGTTCTCGCCGCGAACAGAACCTTCGCCAAACACTGGACATGATCAATAATCGCTTCAACGCGCTGGCGCACTGGGATAACCCTGCCGGTGACCGCTACACCGTGGAACTGGATATCGTATCGGTGCACATGCATTTCACAGCCGGGGTCACGAATACGCTGCTGCCCTTGATCGAAATACTGTCCACTACGGTGATCGATCATCATGCAGGCAAGCGTTTACCGGGTGTAGTCGGCAACAACTTTTCGTCCTACGTGCGCGATTATGATTTCAGTATTGTGCTGCCCGCCTATAACGCTCATCGCCCAAACTTCAGTGCCCCTGCCGATTTTGGAGCGCTCCACGGCAAACTTTTCAAAGGGTTTGTGGGCTCAACCGTTTACCAACAAACCTTCATCAAGCCGCCGGTCATTTGCCTGAGCGTGTCAAGTAGCAGAACCTATGAGCGCACGGGGCATTACCACCCCGTATTAGGGTACGAATACCGGCAAGACGAATATTCTTTGACCGATGCGTATTTCCAGAAAATGGGCTTGCGTGTTCGTTATTTCATGCCTGCCGGCAACAGGGCGCCGCTGGCCTTGTACTTTTCCGGCGACTTGCTCAATGACTACACCCCCTTGGAGCTGATCAGCAGCCTGAGCACGATGGAGACTTTTCAGAAAATCTATCGCCCCGAGATTTATAACGCCAATGCAACGGCTGGCGCCACCTATCAGCCCAGCTTGCAACACGAAGACTACTCCTTGACGCGCATTGTTTACGACCGTGAAGAGCGCAGCCGTTTGGCCATTGAACAAGGAACGTTTGCTGAAGCCCACTTCATCAAGCCTTATCACATGCTGCTCGAACAATGGTCTGCACACTTCGCAGACTGATCGCCTCTTCGCACAAGGTCGAATTTCATGAACAAATTGCTTCCCACCTCTACCGCTGGCAGCCTGCCTAAGCCGACCTGGCTCGCTCAGCCCGAAACCCTCTGGTCGCCTTGGAAACTGCACGGCGATGCCCTGCTAGAAGGCAAGCAGGACGCACTGTGCCTGGCGCTGCAGGAGCAGTCGAGCGCTGGGATAGACATCGTCAGTGACGGCGAACAGACGCGCCAACATTTCGTGACCACCTTCATCGAACACTTGAGCGGCGTGGACTTCGAGAATCGGCAGACTGTACGCATTCGTGATCGCTACGACGCCAGCGTCCCGACAGTGGTGGGTACGGTCGCCAGGCGCAAGTCAGTATTCGTCGACGATGCCAGGTTCCTGCGTAAGCAGACTCGACAGCCCATCAAGTGGGCGCTCCCAGGGCCCATGACCATGATCGACACGCTGTACGACAGCCACTACAAGAGTCGCGAGAAGCTCGCGTGGGAGTTTGCCGTACTGCTCAACCAGGAAGCCAGAGAGTTGGAAGCTGCGGGTGTCGACATCATCCAGTTCGACGAGCCCGCCTTCAACGTGTTCTTCGATGAAGTGAACGACTGGGGCATTGCCACGCTCGAGCGGGCATTGGAAGGCCTGAAGTGCGAGACAGCCGTGCATATCTGCTACGGCTACGGGATCAAGGCCAACACTGACTGGAAGAAAACGCTGGGTGCCGAGTGGCGCCAGTATGAAAAGGCATTTCCCAAACTCCAGAAATCCAGCATCGACATCGTGTCGTTGGAATGCCAGAACTCGCGCGTGCCCATGGACCTTATCGAGTTGATCCGTGGCAAGAAAGTCATGGTCGGCGCAATCGATGTGGCCACGCACATTGTCGAAACACCCGAGGCCGTTGCCGATACATTGCGCAAGGCGCTGGCATTCGTTGACGCCGACAAGCTCTACCCCTGCACCAATTGCGGCATGGCGCCCCTGCCCCGCTCGGTTGCCCAAGGCAAGTTGCGGGCCCTAAGTGCGGGTGCTGCAATCGTGCGGCAGGAATTGTCAGGTGCAGATCAGTAATAGGCGCACGTCAACTTGCGTTTGACGTTAGGGTCGCTTAGGGTCCTGCGGCGTCAAACAGGAGGTCATGACATGCTACGCCCCTATGTACTGCCGGATACCGATGCGGTACTGCAGATCTGGCTCGATGCATCGGTCCAAGCTCACCACTTCGTGCCTCGCGCCTTCTGGGAGGGCCAGCTCGAAGCGATGCGGACCGTTTACCTGCCCGCTTCGGAGACGTTCGTCTTCGAGCAGCACGCAACCGTCGAGGGCTTCATTTCTCTACTCGGGGAAACGGTAGCTGCGCTGTTCGTCGCGCCTGCGTCACAAGGCATGGGCATCGGTAGCCGCCTGCTCGACTACGCCAAGCAGCGCTCGGCACGCCTGGAATTGAAGGTGTACAGCGCTAATGAAAGCGCGGTCGCGTTCTACCAACGTTCTGGCTTTTCAATCGTGGCCCATGGTGAAGATGAACACACCGGTGCCACTGAGCTGACCCTTCAGTGGCTGGCGGCGACCTCTTGAATCCATAGCTTGCGCTTCACTGCCTGCCGCACCCTTTGCCATGGGTCAACCGAGTAGCCACATTTTAATGCATTGCCTGACGCACAGCCTGGCGAGCCGCTTTCACACGACCCGCCAGCCCCTCTCATGCCGGCATTGCCGCCTTGCTGAACCGCTCCGCCAGAAACGGGGTGATGTCCAATGGCAACGCCTCCTCGTGGATCACCTTGTCCAGCATTACCCCCGTGATCGCCGAGGTCAGCACCCCGGTGCGGAAATGCCCGCAGGCGTTGAAGTAACCCTGCATGTCATCCACGGGCCCGAGGATGGGTAGCTCATCGGGCGAGCCTGGCCGCAGGCCGGCCCAGGTACGCTTGAGGTTGACCTGTTCGAGTGCCGGCACGCAGCGTATGGCGCCCTGGACCAGGCTGCTTATCTCCGGGAAGGTCGTGGTGACATCGAAACCTTTCTCCTCGGTAGTGCTCCCGATGAGAATCTCCCCATTGTCCTTCTGCGCCATGTAGCAGTCACTGGTGGTGATGCAGCCATCAAGCAGCTTGGGTAGGCGCTCGGTCAATACGATCTGCCCCTTGACGGGTTTGACGGGGATGGACGTGCCCGTGGCCCACTCACTCAATTCGGCGGCCCAGGCGCCAGCCGCATTGATCAGTGTGTCGCAGTGGAAGTCACCAGCCTGTTCGGTACGAACTCCTTTGATACGTCCGCCCTGGTGCAACACGTCGGTGACACGTGTGTTGAGATACAGATCGACCCCGTTCTGCCGCGCGCCTTCCATGTACGCGTCGCCCAGGCGAAACGGGCTGAGCTGGTGGTCGCAGAGAAACTCCAGCGCACCGTGCGCGCTTTCGGTGATCGATGGCTCCGCCTTGCGAAGTGCCTGGCGGTCAAGCCAACGGATCTGCGACTGCAGGTGAGGGATGTGCTTGACGATGTGCTCGGCGTAAAGCTGATCTTCATCGTCCTGGATTACGTACTTGAGCCCAGTGCGTTCGAACTTGAAGTCCATCCCATGGCGCTCGATCAACTCCTGGTGCAGTTGCGGGTAAAGCGCGTTGGACTCAAGCGCCAGATCGAAGAAGCATTGCGGCAGGATATGCGGTGTGCTCGAGTCCACGGCCACCGCCGCGCCATGGGCCTGGCGCTTGGCCAGGGAAGACAGCATGCGAAAGAAAATCACCCCACAGCCCAGGCCCACCGATTCGCCGATGGCCCACAGCCCACCTGCCGAGGCACGCGTGGCATTGCCGGGGCGCTTGTCGTCGATCAGGGCGATGCGCAGGTTGCCGCGCTTGGACAACTGGTACGCGCAGGACGCGCCAATTACACCGGCACCGGCAATCACGATGTCATAGGTCTTGTTCATGTCAGGCCTCCGTGCCCACGTGCTTGAATGCCGAAAACGGTACCGGGTCTACTGGGAATCGAGGACGCAACCAACCTACGTCAGCGCGGCCTGTGGCGGCGCGCAGTCGATCGCTGCAATAGCCCACGCACATGCGCCCTTGGCAATCCCCCATGCTCACCCGCGTGCGCATCTTCAGCCCGGCCATGTCTTGAACCCCCTGCTCCAATGCCAGATCGATGGCGTCGCGCGTCACCTGCTCACAGCGGCAAATCACTGTGTCAGCCTGTGGCAACTCGACCTGCGCTGGCCCCCGCGCGGTATAGCGCTCGACGCCGGAGCGGAAACGCTTGATGCCTGCCAACTGGCCCAGGTAACGCTCGCGCCGTTCAATGGCCTGCGCGGCGTTCAGCACGCCACGCTGCTGCAGAATTGACACAGCCGCGATACGCCCGGTCAGCATGGCCGCCTCCCCGCCGCGGATGCCGGCCATGTCGCCTGCCAGGTGAATATGTTCCAGGCTGCTTTGCTGCCATACGTTGCACTCGGCGCGCAGATAGCCATCGGTGCTGTAGCCATGGGCAAGGCCCAATTGCTGGCTGAGCTGCGTACGCGGAATGAAGCCGTAGCCTACCGCCAGCGTCTGCACCGACTCGCGGCGCACCTGGGTCATGTCCGCCCTCCAGGCATCGTCGTAGGGCGCCACGCTGACTTCGGCCAACTCACCTTCGCCCCGCGCCTGGACCACGCCCCAGCCGTAGTGCATGGGAATGCCGTGCAACTTCAGGTAGGCCAGCATGCTCAGGCCGTCGAGGAACAGCTGGGGCTTGTTCATCAGCGCCAGGCTCTGGCGCGCGATACGGTTGAACGCACAGGCCTCGTACACACCCGCCACCTTGGCACCGGCGGCGTGCAACTGACAGGCAACCAACGGCAGTAAAGGGCCTGTGCCAGCGATCAGGGTCGTGCCCAGTGGCTTGACCACGTTACTTTTGATCTGCAGTTGCAACCCGCCGAGCAGAATGACGCCCGGCAGGGTCCAGCCTGGAAACGGCACATTGCGCTCATGGCAACCGGCTGCCAGGATCAGCTGCTCGAAGGCCAGCGGCTGCAACTGCTCCTGCTCGTCGAGCACTACCAGGCTACGGTCATCACCGCCCACGACGCGGCTATTGAGCCGCAGGTCGATAGACTGCGCACGGGCGGCGAAGTCGGTGTGCAGTTTACCCAGGGCCTTGCTGTAACGAGCGCCCAGGTAGCCCAGGTCGACACCTGCGCGCAGCGGGCCACGATAGACCACCCCGCCGGGGCGCGATGCCTCGTCGATCAGCGTGCAGCGCACGCCCGCGTCCGCCAGCTCGATGGCGGCAGCCATCCCCGCCGAGCCCCCTCCGACAATGACTGGATGCCCACTCATACCCGCGCCTCCCCGACAACCGCATTGACCTGGGTTTCGATGCGCATGCCAGCCCGCACCAGCGTCTGACAAGCGCGCCGCTTGGGGCGTCCGTCGATAGCGACCAGACAGCAATGGCACACCCCCATGCCGCAGAAGGCGCCACTGACTTGGCCATGGTCGTTGAGGGCGAGCTGACGCACGCCCACGGCATTGAGCACACTCAGAACCGTTTCGCCAGGGGCGGCAGTCACGGCAGTGCCATTGATGGAAAGGGGGATTTGTTCAGCCGGGAGTGGCTGTATATCGAGGGTTCGTTCCATGAAATGTCGTCTGCCTTCCGTGATTGAAAGACAGACAGACTACGGGAGGCGTCAGGCCGAAAAATTGACCTGGGACGGGGTTTTACGACGCAACCTTGCCACTTGGTGAGAAACGTCTGTAAGCGAAGTCGCCTTCTACCAGTGGAATCAGCGCTTCAAAACCCCTGACACTTCTAACATGGCGTCAGAGAAATCGCTCCACATCCATGCCGAACACTTGCCGATACCCCCTGCAAAATGCCTCCCATTCGGTCGGTGCCCAGTCAGACCTGCGCTTGACCTGTCGTAAGTCGTGACGGCTAGCTTTCATCGCGGTCAGCCGCTGCCTGGCCTTTTCGAAATCCAGCAGCGCGATCTTGATGCCAGACTCGTCGAAGGCGACGAACACATGCTTCAAATACAGGCAACCATGCTGCCAACGCCCGAGATTCAGCGTGGCCAGCGCACGCCCATACGCTTCGAGAATATCGTGGTGCAGCTTGGGCTCGATGGTCTTGTCCAGGCCTTGGAGGTAGAAGTCTTCAAGCGATACATACCCGTCCAGCCCTGCCGTGACCATCACCGCACGCCACTCACCGTCCTGCTTGTGGACGTCACTGTGCAGCAGTAGCGGCGTAGCGACGCCCAGCGCGGCAGCGGCACGCAGCGCCTTGGCCTCACGGGCCACCGTAGGATAGCCGAATGGGTGGACCAGGCTGCGGTAGATATGGCCGACCTGCTGCTTCTTGTAGAACGTGAAGCCGTCGAGCTCGACCTTCAATACACCGCTCTCGCCGCCCCTGCGGATATTTGGCGGCTCTACCCACATCCCAGGAGCACTCAGAATGGCTTGTACCGGCGGATGAGAGGCCTCAAGGCCAGACGCGCTAACGTGTTTCATTAAAACCTGCTGAATATTGAGCCACACTGCGGCAAGGGGCGAAATATATCAGTCAAATCTGAAAGAAAGCGATTACTGCGACACGGCGTTGATCGTTTTTTTCAGGCATGAACGGACAAAACTGCGGGCGCAATCGCCATTGTCAGACAATCCGGCAGCCGTAAGCTTAAGTTTGCGCCAGTTCGCCGAAGTCGAGCCACCTCCCGCTCACCCCCTGACAGTCCATAGCTGATCGATTCGGGTGGTGTAGGACTGGCTCATCATCTCCCGTTTCATGCCCCAGTCCGGTGCGGCTGGCACGCTGGCCGCACGGACCGTTCCCCTGCCCCAACGCTCATTGATACTGTCCATTACTTCCATGAGCCGATCGCGCGCCACCGATTGCCTGGGGGCGAACAAGTCACCCGAAAAATCACCTGGTTGACGCAGGTCCATCAGCAACACCTCCGCCTTGCTGTAACGAAGCCCCGGCCGGAAGATCCGCTCCACGGCATCGGTAGCCAATCGGGTCAGCAGCAGCGTGTCACAGGTCGGATAGGGAAGCTCCACCCAGGCGCCTTGGGCATGGTGCACTTCGTTCGGGTTGAACATGCCCGTGCGGATGCTCACCCGCATGCGCTTGCACACCGACCCCTGGGCCCTGAGCTTTTCGGCAGCACGGCCGACATAGGTGGCCACCGCCTGCTTGATCGGCGCCAGCTCGCTCAGGCGCATGCCGAACATTCGGCTGCTGCAGATTTCCTGCTTGGGCGGTTCGACATCGTCCAGTTCCAGGCAAGGAGTGCCCGCCAGCTCCCTGGCCGTTTTTTCCACCACCACGTTGAAGCGTTGTCGCAACGTCCAGGCATCGGCGCGGGCCAAATCCATTGCCGTACGAATGCCCATGCCCTCCAGGTGCGCGGTCATCTTGCGCCCGATGCCCCACACCTCCTTGACCGCGGTATTGCGCAGCACCCAGTCCCGTTTGACCGGGTCGGTGATGTCCACCACGCCGCCCGTGTGGCTCTGTAGCCGCTTGGCAGTGTGGTTGGCCAGCTTGGCCAGGGTCTTGGTGCGTGCGATACCCACACCGACAGGAATGCCGGTGCACTGGGCGATGCGCAAGCGCAGCCGGTGCCCGAACAGCGTCAGGTCCTGGGCCATGCCAGTGAGCTCAGCAAAACATTCGTCGATGCTGTAGACCTCGGTAGCAGGCACCATCGATTCGATCAGCGTCATCACCCGCTCACTCATGTCGCCATACAACGCGTAATTGCTACTGAATGCCACGACACCGTGCCGGCGGAGTTTTTCCCGCGCCTGAAAATAAGGCTCGCCCATTTTCACGAATGGCTTGGCGTCATAGGACCGGGCAATGACGCAACCGTCGTTGTTGCTCAGCACCACGATCGGCGTCTTCGCCAGATCGGGCCGGAACACGCGCTCACAGCTGGCGTAGAACGCGTTGCAGTCGATCAGCGCAAATATCGGCTCACTGTGCATGGTCGCGGACGCTATAGCGCACCACGCCCCAAATGAGCAGATCATCACCCTCCATGACATAGCGCGGCGGGTAAGCTCGGTTCTCAGACTTCAAGATCACCACACCGTCACGTCGGTGCAGGCGTTTGCACACCGGCTCACAGTTGATGGCCGCAATCACGATATCCCCGTGCTCGGCCTCGCGCCCCCGGTCCACCACCACGATATCGCCCGAATAGATGCCAGCGCCTTGCATGCTGTCACCCTCCACTTTCACCAGATACACATGCGGTGCGCGGATGTCGAATAGCTCATCAAGGGATATGTGGCCTTCAAGATGATCCGCGGCAGGCGATGGAAAACCGGCCGGAACGTAGTACGAATAAATCGGGAGTGGTTCAGAGCTGCCACATGGCGCGCCCAGGAAGGTGATGGTCATGAGAGAAAGTCCAATGCAAACTGTATGCATATACAGTTAAACTGGCTTCGGCGAATGGGTCAATCCTGAACGTGTGAATTTCTGACGGACGAGAGGTGGATACATGTGCGGACGCTACTCGATCTACGAGTCGATGGATCACTACTTGCGACAACTGGCGCTGGATCTGGTCGTGATCAACGGCTATGACCATGAACCGATTGATCGCTATAACGTGGCGCCTTCTACCCGTGTCGAAGTTATACGCCAGGCTGAGGATGGCCTGCATGTAGACAAAGTGAAGTGGGGATGGTCGCCTCACTGGGCCAAAGGCAAGCGACTCGACCCCATCAATGCCCGGGCCGAAACCGTAACCACGGGCAAGTTCTTCAAGAGTCTCTGGCCACATGCACGAGCGCTCGCCCCCGCCAATGGCTGGTTTGAATGGCTGCCAGATGCGCAAAACCCCAAGCGCAAGCAACCCTACTACATCACCAGTGCCGACGGTGCACCGCTCTACTTTGCCGCGCTTGCCGAAGTTCACCAGACCCTTGAACCGGACGAGCGCGATGGTTTCGTGATCATCACGGCAGCCGCTGACCAAGGCTTGATCGATATTCATGACCGAAAGCCCCTGGTTTTGGCACCGCACCTTGCCAGGGAGTGGTTAGACCCTGCCACTTCAGCGCAGCGCGCCGAGGCGATCGTGACGGCAGGCTGCCGTCCGGCCACTGACTTTCGCTGGCATCCGGTCGACAAAGCCGTTGGCAATGTTCGTAATCAGGGTGCGCAACTGATAAGGCCGATTGCCAAAGAGAGCAGGCAGGGTGATCTCGAGTTCCGAATAGAACGTTAGGCGGGGGTGTGCTAGCCAAATAACACAGCTGGCCTGATAGGCTGCGCACCCGCAGGCTGGGTAACAAACAGCTTGCACGCACTTTGAAAGAGACCGACGAAGGATTACGTCATGGACAGCAAACGCTCCCACCTCCTCCCGCTTGTTGGGTTGATTACCCTGCTGGCAGGCTGCACCGAAGAAAAAGTGCCCGAGCCAACGGCAGACAACTGTGGCCCGCAGTTGTACGAAAAAAACCTTGCCAGTTTGTCAAAAGAAGCCAAGCGCAAGGAATTCATTGCCAACTGCGAGAGTTTCCTGGCAGCGAAAAAAATGACGGAATGGAAGTTCGAGAAAAGTCCCAAGGGCAAGTACTGATCAGCTGGTCCAGATAATTGCAGATACGGTGATCTAACCCAGGATCGTCAAGCTTACCGAACACGAACGCCGCTTTTATAGACGGCGTTTTCTGGCGGACTCAGGACTCACAGGCTTTTGCGTACGGCACACATTTAGCGAAAGCGGTGAATGCACGTGGTCATTTCTTCAAAACGTGAGTCAAGCTTTGCCTAGCAAGCGCCCCGCCCCTATCGGCTATCACCGATCATTCCCGAGCCGGGTCGAATTGTTTCTCGCGGATGCACAGCAGCGGAATCATGCCGCAAAGGAAATACGCAGCACCGACGATCAGGAAACCGACACCGATCGAGCCCTGGCTGGCGAAGAAGCCAATGGCAGCCGGCGAGACCGCTGCACCAATACGCCCGATATTGTAGGCACCCCCAACCGCAGAGCCACGGAACTTGGCCTCGAAGCTTTCCGTCATGTACGTGGCGTTGACGCTGTAAGGCACGCCATAGAGGAAGCCGAAGACAATCAGCAGCCAGAGAATGTTTTCCGGCTGGTTGAACAGCACGATGATCGGCAGGAACAGCGCCGTGCCCAGGCAACCAGCGGCAAACACCTTGCGCCGCCCGAACTTGTCCGCCGCCATGCCGGCGATGACCTTGCCGAGGATCGAAGCGGTGTAGGTGCCGACCAGGAACGTGGTCATCTGCTTGAACGCCATGCCCAGCTCGGTTTCCAGGTAGCTGGGCATCCAGTTGTTGACACCGTAGTTACCGAACTGCAGGAAGCCGGCGGTCAGTGACCAAAGGACGAACATCTTTGCGGCATTAGGGTTGGCGAAGATCTGTTTGTACTTGCCGCCCTCTACGCGCTCACGCGCCTTGCGCTCTGCGCGATCAGCACTCTGCAGGCGGGTCCAGGTAGAAGGTTCCGGCACCATCTTGTGCATCAGCACGGCCAGAATCACCGGCGTGACGCCCACGAAGAACAACGTGCGCCAGCCGTAGCTTGGCAATATCCAGGCAGCGAGCAGCGTTGCAACGATATAGCCGACCGACCAGCCCGCTTGCAGGCTGCCAAGAACGGTATTTCGAAACCGGGTAGGTACGTACTCGGCCATGAGTGTATTACATGCAACGTACACCGAACCCAGGCCGAGGGCCGAGACAAAGCGAATGATCGCAAACTGCACATAGTTCTCGGTAAAGCCCAACAGTCCCGTACCAAGGCTAAACAGCAGCACACTGAGCACCACGGTACGTACCCGCCCGAGACGGTCGGTCGCCCAACCACCGTAAATGCCCCCAACAGCCATGCCGGCCAGGGTGCAACTGCCGAGCATGCCAGCCTGCAGGCCAGTCAGGCCGAATTCCGTTTTGAGCGTGGCCAGGCTATAGGCCAGGATCATGACATCGGCGCCATCAATGACCATCGTCAGGAAGCAAAACACGAAGGCTGTGATCCAGGTCCGCTCGGTGGACGCGGCGGTGACCCCGGCGGGGTTAGGGTTGTGCATGTTTTATCCTTATTATGGCGGGTTACGGCGTGCCTGTTCCGGCACTACACGGCGCTGCGGCAACAGCGCGAGCGGCGGGCACAGCCCACCGCCAAAGGCCGTCACAACCTGCGGTAAAACCTGTATTCACGCAAACGAAAAAATGTCGGGCCTGCATTCCCGATAGGAATGGCCTGGTTTGCAAGGCGCAAGGCGCAAGCCGCTGTCGCTGACGACTCGGCATGCCGTGGTACAGCAGGTGCATGTACCTGAGGCCAGGCATGCGAAAAAGTCAGGCAGCGATTCGGTTAATTCGTTTGCCAGGACGGCGCGTCACCGTGATCAATGCAGGCCTCGAATTTCCCAGGAGGCTCACCATGGACCCGGTCCGTTTCATGCACCCCGACGCAATCCGCGCGCTTTTCAGTAGCGCCCTGTCAGCGATGTACAAGCAGGAGGTACCGCTGTATGGCGATTTGCTGGACCTGGTCGCCGAAGTCAATACCCAGACCCTGGCCGCCCAGCCCGCGTTGGCAGAACGACTGCGTAGCAGTGGGGACGAGCAACGCCTGAGCGTGGAACGCCATGGCGCTATCCGTGTTGGAACGGCCGAGGAACTGCGAGGCTTGCGCCGACTGTTCGCGGTCATGGGCATGTCGCCAGTCGGCTACTACGACCTGAGCATCGCCGCCGTGCCGGTGCATGCCACTGCGTTCCGACCGATCGAGGCCGCATCGCTGCGCGCCAATCCGTTCAGGGTGTTCACCTCGCTGTTGCGGCTCGAATTGATCGAAGACCCACAACTGCGTGAACAGGCCTGCCAGTTGCTGAACGCGCGGACCATTTTCACCCCTGGTGTAATGGCGTTCATCGATCGCCACGAACGTGACGGCGGGCTTACCGATACGGACGCTCAAGCGTTCGTCCAAGAGGCCCTGGAAACCTTTCGTTGGCACCAGAGCGCGACGGTCAGTGCCCAGCAATACCGCGCTCTGCATGACCAGCATCGCCTGATCGCTGACGTGGTGGCGTTTCGTGGGCCGCACATCAACCACCTTACGCCCCGCACGCTCGACATCGACCGCGCGCAGGCCCAGATGCGTTCGCGCGGCATGACCCCCAAGGCAGTCATCGAAGGGCCACCGCCGCGCCAATGCCCGATCCTGTTGCGCCAGACAAGCTTCAAGGCCTTGCAGGAAGCGGTGACCTTCGCTGGTGGTGATGGAGCCCCGGGTCATCACACGGCTCGCTTCGGAGAAATCGAGCAACGAGGCGCGGCGCTGACACCTGCGGGCAAGGCGCTGTATGACCGGCTGTTGAGCCAAGCCCGGCAAGCCCTGGGCGCAGCACCATGCGCAGATAACGCTGAGCAGTACGCGCACATACTCAACACAGTATTCAGCGCTTTTCCTGACGACTACGCCTCGCTGCGCACGCACAAGCTCGCTTACTTCAGTTACTACGTGAGGGATGCGACCAAAGCGCGTGGGACGAATCTGGAAGCACTGATCGAACAAGGTGCAGTCGGCTTCGAGCCATTGGTGTATGAGGACTTCCTGCCTGTGAGCGCCGCCGGGATCTTTCAGTCCAACCTCGGCGACAGCGCCAAAGCCGAGGCCATGACGCAAGGTAACCAGCAGCAGCTGGAGGCAGCACTGGGTGCACGCGTGATCGACGAGACGACTCTGTACGCCCAGGCCCAGGCGCAATCCATCGCGTCCTGCCTGCACGCGCTTGAAATCCCGGCGACCAGCGCATAGATTGGCCGACCGCCCAGCCGCCCTGGCCCAGGCGGCTCGTCCGGCCTGCCTGGCCATAGTTTTAGGTGATGCCTGCAAGCCATGCACAAGAAATTGCTTCCGTCCATGATGTCGCTGCAGTGCTTTGAATCCACTGCCCGTCATGCCAGCTTCACCCTCGCTGCCCGTGAACTGAACCTGACGCAAAGCGCCGTCAGCAAGCAGGTCGCTCAGCTTGAGCAGATGTTGCAGCGCCGGCTGTTCAATCGGTTGCGTGGCGGCTTGCAACTGACCGCCGTGGGCGAGCTGTACCTGAGCGAAGTTGGCAAGATTCTGAGCCAGACGGACATCTCGACGCGCTTCATCCTGACGTTCGATGGCCAGGCAGAAACCTTGAGAATCGCAACTCAACCGACATTCGGCTCGCGCTGGTTGATTCCTCGGTTGCCGGCCTTCAGCGCAGCGTTCCCGCACGTACGGCTAAGCGTGCGCAATGAGCTGGAGCCATTCGACCTGTTGCAGGCCAAGGCGGACGTTGCATTTTTCTATGGCCGCGGCACCTGGCCCGGCGCCCAATGCGTCGAGCTGTTTCGCGAAGACGTCGTGCCCGTGTGCGCCCCTGCTCTGCTGCTGCACCGGCCGCTGAAGGCTATCGATGACATTCACAGCCATACGCTCTTGCAGTGCGTTTCGCGACCCGAGGCTTGGCATGACTGGCTGGGTGCCCAGGCAATGACGTCCAGAAACAGCTACAGGGGCCCGCAGTTCGACACCTTCGACCTGTGTATTCGCGCGGCGATCGCAGGCTTGGGTGTGGCCTTGGTACCCAGGTTCATGGTGACAGAAGAACTGCAGCGCGGGGCCTTGTTGATCCCCCTGCACTACTATGCACCAAGCCCGGATGCTCATTACGTGGCCTATGCGACCCAGAGTCACGATTCACCGAAGATTCGCAATTTCGTGGACTGGGTGTGCGAGCAGACGCCTTGAGCGGACCTACGTCCGGATCTCATGCACCTTCGATGTTGCAGATACAGTCAGCCACCTTACATGACCGGGGTTACCACCTGTCCGCCATGTAAAGCATGCCGCCACCCAGCGCGGTCAGGAACAGCCCTCCCAGCACGTCTGTCAGGGGGGCTTGGCCATGAATGTACGCTTCGATTTGAGTGGCAAGATACAACACGGCCAATACCAGAACCACGGCCGATATGCGTCGCTGAATCTTGAACCTGGATTTTTCGGGGCCGATCCACCACATGCGCGTTTTCCTTGGGCGGGGTGAGTACTGAACCTTAGCTACATCATGGGCCCTTAGCCAATGACCAGACGTGAACGCTGCCGGCCAGTGACTGGTTTGAAGGGTAGACACACTGCGCCAGCAGAGCAGTATTACAGGGTCGTCATGAGAAACGCCGCAAAGCCCTTGGCCACGCGCCAGGGCTTCAAGGCGGACAAGTGATCGAACACTCGACTGGAGTTGCCTGCCAGCCCTGCAAGTACAAGGTAAACGACCCACTTTCGCAGCGCCCTTGAGATTTTTCTTTTCATGACTCGAAACAAAGGGCACGCCTCGGGGAAATTCTGCCGCTTGAAGCGAAGAAGCCCACATCATGCTGGGTTCCAACGTTGCTCTTTTAATCGCACGGGCTTGGGTATGAATAACAACATCCGACCCATGGCAACCGAAGGGCAAAACCCATAGGCATTAAAAAAGCCCCGCAACCTAAATGGCTGCGGGGCTTTCGAATGGTGGAGGCCGAGGTCGGAATCGAACCGGCGTAGACGGATTTGCAATCCGGAGCATAACCACTTTGCTACTCGGCCTCAAAGTCAGGATCTAGCAGCTTACGCTTCGCTATCTCCCCGAAACACCGCACCTTTAAAGCTTGCTGCGTTTCGATGGGCGCCATTATGTCTACATTCACTTAACCGTGCAACCCCCTGAACGAAAAAAAATTTCAGCAGGTTCAAGGTGTTAGCGCAGGCGGCCAAGTTTGCTCCATAACCCCACCAGCGTATTCTCCACGGTGCCGCTGGCCGCCATGCCAATACGCTCCTGCAGGCTCTTGCGCTCTGCGAAGTGCAGGTGGAACAGGTTGGCACTGCGCGCACGCTCGCTGAGGTATTCATCGCTGGTCTGCAACGTATCCACCAGCTTGCGGTTCAGGGCTGCAATACCCAGCCACACTTCACCGGTGGCTACTTCATCAATAGGCAGCTGGGGACGGTAGCGGGCGACGAAGTCCTTGAACAGTTGATGGGTCACATCCAGGTCTTCCTGAAACTTCTCCCTGCCCTTTTCGGTGTTTTCACCCAGCACGGTGAGGGTGCGCTTGTATTCACCGGCAGTCAGCATCTCGACATCGATGTCGTGCTTCTTCAACAGGCGATTGATGTTGGGCAACTGTGCCACTACCCCGATGGAGCCGAGCACAGCAAAAGGTGCGCTGATGATCTTCTCGCCAATGCAGGCCATCATGTATCCGCCGCTTGCAGCCACCTTGTCGATGCACACCGTCAAGGGGATGCCGGCCTGGCGAATGCGGACCAGCTGGGAGGCAGCCAGGCCATAGCTATGTACCAGCCCGCCCCCGCTTTCCAGGCGTAGTACCACCTCGTCTTGAGGGGTGGCGAGGGTGAGCAGTGCGGTGATTTCGTTGCGCAGGCTTTCAGTTGCAGATGCTTTGATGTCGCCGTCGAAATCGAGCACGAAGACCCTGGCTTTTTCTTCTGCCTTGTCCTTGCGGGTTTTCTTTTCGGTCTTGGCCTGCTGCTTGCGTAACGCCTTGAGCTGAGCCTTGTCGAGCAGGCCTGATTCCAACCGCTCGCGCAGGTCCTTGTAGAACGCGTTCAGGCGGGTAACCTGCAATTGCCCACCCGGTTTGCGCCGCCCTTTACCGCGCAAGCCGGCAATGGCCGACAGCACGATGAGAACAGCGATGACCAGGGTGGCGGTTTTGGCGAGAAAGCTTGCGTATTCGGCAAGAAACTCCACGGTGACTCCTTCGATAGCTGCGCCAGAGGGCGCGTGAATGGTACAAGCATACCGGTGCACCTAAAGCGCTGCCAGGGGATGTAAACGCTGGCAATACCTTTCAAACGACCTTTTCAAACGCTTGTATGTTTTTCGTTGACAGCGCCGTGCACCGCACCCTAACCTCAGCAGCAACCTTCAATGGCGGAAGCGTTCGTTCGTGGGCAACCTCTACCTGATTCGACACGGCCAGGCCTCCTTCGGCGCACAAGACTACGATGTGCTGTCGCCCGTTGGCGTGCGCCAGAGTCAGGCGCTGGGTGAGCACCTTGCTCAGCTAGGGGTACGGCTGGAGCGGTGTGTGGCAGGTGATCTGCGTCGCCAGCAGGACACTGCCCGCCTCGCCCTTCAAGCAATGCAGGCCGGTGGCAACGCCGTGCCGGCTGTTGAGACCGACGCGGCTTTCAACGAATTCGACGCCGATGGGGTGATCCGTGCGCTGTTGCCTGGTTTGTCGATAGACGAACCCAACGCGCCAGCCATCCTGAGCAACGTCGCGCAGCACCGCAGCGAGTTTCAGCGCCTGTTCGCGCTGATGGTGCAACGCTGGCACTCAGGAACCCATGGCAGCGACGAGTTGGAAACCTGGGAAGCGTTCACTGCCCGCGTGCGCGAGGGGCTGAACCGCGTGCTGGACAGCGCAGGCAGTGGCGACAACATTGCCATTTTCACCTCCGGTGGCACCATTGCCGCCTTGCTGCACTTGGTTTCAGGCATTACCCCGGATCAGGCATTTGCCTTGAACTGGCAGATAATCAACACGTCGCTGAGCCAATTGAAGTTCAGAGGCCGCGACGTGGCATTGGCTTCTTTCAACAGTCAAGCCCATGTGCAACTGTTGAGGACGCCGGAGCTCATCACCTACCGGTGAGCCCGGCCTGTTGTGTCCCTGCGGGGACGTGAAAATCACTCTATAAGGAATGCGCCATGACCTCCGTAGCTGATGCCGTCAAAAAGATGCAAGAGAAATTCAACCCATCCGCTGCCCAAGGCCTGGACCTGGTATTCGGCTTCAACATCACCGATGAAGACAAGCACTACGCCCTGATCGTCAAGGACGGCACCTGCGAACTGCAGGAAGGCGAGAACCCGGACGCCAACTGCACGTTGGTAATGGACAGCGAAACACTCAAGGGCATCGTCAGCGGCGAAACCGACGGTATGCAGGCTTTCATGGGCGGCAAGCTGCGCGTGGAAGGCGACATGATGCTGTCGATGAAGCTCAGCGAACTGTTCCCATCCTGAGCAGCATCCCTGGATGACCCTGAACCGAAGCCCATGAGGCTTCGGTTTTTTTTTGGTCCGGCGCTTACCGGCACGGCAAGCATCAAAGGCGTTGATCGACCGGCAACACCCTGGCCAATAGCGACCTGGGACGCTTGTCCCAACCGAGCGCAAGCATTAGATTGCAAAATAGTCCGAGTGATCGAGAATAAGGAAAACCCATGACGCTCACCGACCAGTCCACGCAAGTACGTTCCGGCGAGGAGCTTGACCTGGCAGCCATCGACCGCTACCTCAAGGCGCACATTGACGGCTTGACCGGTGCGCCCGCCGTCAGCCAGTTCCCGGGTGGTGCGTCCAACCTCACCTACCTGGTCAAATACGCTGACCGAGAACTGGTCTTGCGCCGTCCGCCGTTCGGGCAAAAAGCCAAGTCGGCGCACGACATGGGGCGTGAGTTTCGTATTCTCAACCAGCTCAACAATGGGTTTCCCTACTGCCCCAAGGCCTATGCGCACTGCACCGATACCCACCTGATCGGCAGTGAGTTCTACGTCATGGAGCGCGTCAAAGGGGTCATTCTGCGCTCGGACATCCCCACTGCACTTAACCTCGATGCTGCACGCACCACGGCGTTGTGCAAAAGCTTCATTGACCGCTTGGTGGACTTGCATCGCGTGGACTACAGCGCCTGCGGCTTGAGCGACCTGGGCAAGCCGGACGGTTACGTGCAACGCCAGATAGAAGGGTGGGCCAGCCGCTACGACAAGGCCATGACCCCCGACGCACCGCGCTGGGAGCAGGTCAAAACTTGGTTGCGCGAGAAAATGCCTGCCGACCACGTCACACCTGCAATCGTGCATAACGACTACCGGTTCGACAATGTCATCCTGGATGCCGACAACCCGATGCGCATCATTGGCGTGCTGGACTGGGAAATGGCCACCTTGGGCGACCCCTTGATGGACCTAGGCAACAGCCTGGCGTACTGGATCCAGGCAGACGACCCGGCGCCGGTACAACTGATGCGTCGTCAGCCGAGCAACGCGCCGGGCATGCTTACCCGGCGCCAGTTCGTGGACCATTACGCCGAGCGTGCAGGCATCGACCTGGACAACTTCGATTTCTACTACTGTTACGGTCTGTTCCGTCTGGCCGGCATCGTCCAGCAGATCTACTTCCGTTATTTCCATGGCCAGACCCAGGACAAGCGTTTCGCCCAATTCATTCACATGAACCGGCTGCTGGAGCAGATGACCTTGCAAGTCATTGCCAAGTCCAGCCTTTGATCACCAACGCACCTTACGACAACAAGGGACCAGCAGCATGCCGCAGACCCACCTGTTCGACCTTCAGGGCAAGATCGCTTTTGTTTCCGGGGCCAGCCGAGGCATTGGCGAAGCGATTGCACACTTGCTGGCGCAGCAAGGTGCACATGTGATCGTCTCCAGCCGCAAGCTCGAGGGCTGCCAACACGTTGCCGATGCCATCATCGCTGGCGGCGGCAAGGCCACAGCAGTGGCGTGCCACATCGGCGAACTGGAGCAAATCCAGCGGGTATTCGCCGGTATACGCGAGCAGTTCGGACGCCTGGACATCCTCGTGAACAATGCCGCGACCAACCCGCAGTTCTGCAATGTGCTGGACACGGATCCGGCGGCATTCCAGAAAACCGTGGATGTGAACATTCGCGGCTATTTCTTCATGTCGGTGGAAGCAGGCAAGCTGATGCGCGAGCACGGCGCCGGCAGCATCATCAACGTGGCCTCGATCAATGGCGTTTCACCTGGCCTGTTCCAGGGCATCTATTCGGTGACCAAGGCGGCGGTTATCAACATGACCAAGGTGTTTGCCAAGGAGTGTGCGCAGTTCGGGATTCGCTGCAATGCCTTGTTGCCGGGCCTGACCGACACCAAGTTTGCATCGGCACTGGTCAAAAACGAGGCCATCCTCAATACCGCGCTACAGCAAATCCCCCTCAAGCGCGTGGCAGACCCGAAGGAAATGGCCGGGGCTGTGCTGTACCTGGCAAGCGACGCCTCCAGCTATACGACCGGGGCGGCGCTCAACGTGGACGGTGGCTACCTGTCCTGATCAGGCTTTGACGGCTGTCAGGGTATAGCTCAGCGGCAGGCGGGCCGGTTGCTCGCGCAGCCGCCACTCCCCGTCCGGGCCCTTGGCCATTTGCCCCGGCAGCGCTTCCCATGGCACGCTTTGGTGTTCTAACAGCGCTGTGAGCTGCAACCCGTTGGCCATCAGCGCGGTGATCAACTCGCCCAGCCCGTGGTTCCACTCATGGGTTTGGGTGTTCGCTAATCGCTGCGAGGTGGCCACATAGGTCTCGTCGCTCTGCCATACAGTTGGCTGCTCGCATTCGAAATAGGGATAGTCGAGCTGCAGGCGGTCCTGATGGCTTTCATTGACCGCCCAGAGCATGGGGTGCCCCTCGCGCAAGAAAAGCCGGCCGCCGGGTTTGAGCAGGGCCGCCACGGTCTGTGCCCACGGCGCGATACGGGGCAGCCAGCACAGGGCGCCGATGCCGGTATAGACCAGATCGAACGTACCTGCTGGCAACACCTGGGCTGCGGCGTACACATCGGCCTGATGGTAGTCGATGGGCATAGCGCACAGGGTCGCCAGCCGCTTGGCCTGCGCCAGGGAGGCCGCAGAGAAGTCCAGGCCGCACACATCGGCGCCCAGCCGGGCAAGCGAGAGCGTGTCTGTGCCGATGTGACACTGCAGGTGTACCGCTCTCAGCCCCTCGACATTGCCCAGCATCGGCAGGTCGAACTGAACTGTCTGTGACAGGTGCGCAGGGTGTTGGACGTACTGATCGAACTGGTAGTCCTGTGAGGCTGCGTGCAGCGGTGCGCGCTCGTCCCAATTGGCCTGGTTCAGCTGTAATGAAGGGTTCACGTCGACATCCTCGATGGGCGATGCCGCAGTCTAGCGGCCGATGCCACACACCTGGCAGCGTTCTGATGCAAAAAAGTGTAAAGCCCTGGCTCGCACGTTACCCGTCAGAGACAGGTTGCGGCCGCCGCCCGGCGCTGCAACGAGACTCCGTTGTCGTTCTGTGTGTAGTAATCGATACGCGTACCGCCGTCCTGCGGGTAGACATCGACGAACGTCTCGGCCTCGCGGGTATAAACCGTAAAGCCGCCTTGCTTGCGCGGCTCCAGGTAGCCGCTGGCGTCCTGGCCGAATACGCGCTCTTCCTGCCACCCGTACTGGATGCACTGGGCAACGCGTTCAGGCGCCTTGCGCGAGTTCATGTGCGTAGTGGGTTGGCCGCTGCGGGCCGCATCCATGGTCGCAGAAGCACAACCGACCAGCAGCACGGCTGCGGCCAGGGGCAAAATCACACGCATGGTCCATCCTCTAAATCATTAAGAAGGAGGCGACTCTAGCACTGGCATGGACGCGAGTGAATTGTGGTGCGACTTCCGCTGTCTTAGCACAAACACCACGCAACAAGGAAACCGCCATGAAACTGCACTACCTGCTCCTCGCTGCCCTGCCCTGCCTGCCGATGGTCGCCACTGCAGCAACGTCCACCGACGATAGCGTGCAGAATTCGGCCACCCACAACCGTGAACTGAAAGAAGGCGATAAAGCCCCGGATCAATACAAGCGCGACGAAGCGGCCATCAAGGACTGGAAAGCCAAGGGCCTGCCGGCACCGGAAAAAGAAAGCCATTGGGTACGCATGGGCGATCGCTACGTCCTCGTACAAACGACCAATGGCGTGGTTCTGGCCATCCAGCACGTCAAATGACCCATTGCTCGGCGGGTGTCAGGCACCCGCCGAGCAAGCCCCCGCATCGCCTCTCCTCGTTAAACACTGCAATACATCAACACCTCGTACACGCTCAGGTGGCACACTACCGGCTATTGTTCATGTGCCCTGTGTGAAGGAACACCTCTCCCGATGAATCTAGAGCTGACATGGGTGCTGGCCCTGCTTGCCATTGTCGTTGTGCTGTTCATCATCAACCGTCCACGCATGGATGTCGTAGCGCTGCTGGTGATCGTAGCGTTGCCACTGTCGGGCGTGCTGACGATCGACCAAGCGCTGGCAGGTTTCAGCGACCCGAACGTCGTGCTCATCGCTGCCCTGTTCGTCATCGGTGAAGGCTTGGTGCGCACCGGTATCGCTTATCGCATCGGTGAATGGATGAGCGAACGGGCAGGCAACAGCGAGGCGCGCCTACTGGTACTGCTGATGGTCGCGGTGGCCGGCCTGGGTTCGGTCATGAGCTCCACGGGGGTAGTGGCCATCTTCATACCGGTCGTGCTGAGCATTGCTGCGCGCTTGAAGCTCTCTCCCAGCCGCCTGATGATGCCGCTGAGTTTTGCCGGCCTGATCAGTGGCATGCTCAGCCTGGTGGCGACCCCGCCCAACGTGGTGGTGCACAGCGAACTGGTACGCCATGGTGAACAAGGCTTCTCGTTCTTCAGCTTCACGCCCTTCGGGTTGGTGGTCCTGGTACTGGGTGTGGGCTACATGCTTCTGACGCGACACTGGCTCAATGGCGAGGCGCGCAAGGACGGACGTGTCGAGACCCGGCGCACGCTGCTGGACCTGGTTCTGGACTACAAGCTCAATGGTCGCGAGCGTCGCTTGCGCATTCGCCCCCATTCACCGCTGATCGGCCATACCCTAGGCGAGCTGGAGCTGCGTACCCGCCACGGAGCCAACGTCATCGGTATTGAACGTCAGCACAAGTTCACCACGCGGGTTATTGCGCCAGACTCCAACACCGTGCTGCACCAGGGGGATGTGCTGCTGCTGGACCTGTTTGCCAACCGCGACGATCTGCGCAGCCTGTGCCAGACCATGCAACTGGAACCCTTGCACTTCAAGGCCGCCTACTTCATCGACCAGTCGCAGGAGGTAGGCATGGCCGAGGTGTCCCTGCCGCCGGGCTCGCAACTGATCGGCAAGAGCATCCTGGAGCTTGGCTTTCGCTCGCGTTACGACCTTAACGTGGTGGGCTTGCGGCGCGACCAGGCGGCCGTGCAAGACCAGTTGGTCGAAGAAAAGCTGCGTCTGGGCGATACCCTGCTGGTGGTCGGGCCGTGGAAGGCCGTACGCCAGCTACAAGGCAAACCGCGCGATTTTCTGGTGTTGAGCTTGCCGGCCGAGGTCGATCTGGTGGCACCTGCTCGCCGGCGCGCGCCCCAGGCGCTGCTGAGCCTGGCGGTGATGGTTGGCTTGATGGTCAGTGGCGCGGTCCCTAATGTCACAGCAGCGCTCATTGGTTGCCTGTTGATGGGCGCAGGCCGCTGCATCGACATGAACAGCGCCTACCGTTCGATCCATTGGCAAAGTTTGATCCTGATCGTGGGCATGTTGCCCTTTGCCCAGGCCTTGCAGAAAACCGGTGGCATAGACCTGGCAGTCGGGGCGCTGGTGAATGTGCTGGGCGACGCCGGGCCCAGCGCCATGCTGGCCTGCCTGTTCGCGGTCACGGCTGTGATCGGGCTGTTTATCTCCAACACGGCGACCGCGGTGCTGATGGCGCCGGTCGCCATCTCGACCGCAGGGCAGCTGGGCATGTCGCCCTACCCCTTTGCGATGACGGTGGCGCTGGCGGCCTCGGCGGCCTTCATGACGCCGGTGTCTTCGCCGGTGAACACGCTGGTGCTGGGCCCAGGGCAATATCGGTTTGCGGACTTCGTGAAGATAGGGGTGCCGTTCACGCTGTTGGTGATGGGGGTCACGGTGGTCATGGTGCCGTGGTTCTTCGGGCTGTGAGGTTGGCGGCACGCGCAAAACCTTCCAGCTGGGCAGATTGACATCAACTAGCCGGAACAACACACTGATGCGCAATTGCCCCAGGTGCGTTCAGCGGTCGTCCTGGATATCGTTTCCGCTTGCCGGTCGAGCCCATGGTTTTTCCAGCCCAATCGCGCTTGTTGCCCTACGCCGCACTGTTCAGCCTGACCTTCGCGCTTACCATTGGCGGCATCCTGGCTCGCCCGATCGAATCCCTGTCCTTGTTCTGGCCAGTCAATGCCGCACTGGCAGGTGTGTTGCTGCGCTATCCCCGCCAGGCAACTGTGTCCGGGTTCGTGCTGATGTGGTTGGCCATGGTTGGCGCCGACCTGCTCTGTGCCAGTGCCTTGGCGCCGGCGCTGTGGTTCAACCTGTGCAACATGGGCGTTGTGGTCACCCTGTGGCAATTGCTTTCGCGCTTGCCGCGCCTGCATCGGCGCATGCGCACGCCCCATGGGGTGCTATGCGTATTCGGCGCCTGCGCGGCTGGGGCCTCAGTGGCTGCGAGCCTGGCCTCGGTGATGGCCGCGCCCTGGTTCGAGCAGTCCCTGCGCAGCACCTGGCTGGCCTGGTTCAGCGAGCAGTTTTCCACCGCGGTGCTGGTATTGCCGGTGATGCTCACCGCACCGGCAGCGCGTACCTTGTTGCAGGGCGGGAGCCAGAAGATTCGCCTCGCCCCGCTGTTGGTCATGCTGGTGTCGCTGGCGTTCAGCATCGCGTTCGGCGGCCCGGGCGCCATCGCGTTTCCGATCGCCGCCCTTTTGTGGTGTGCCTGGACGTACTCGCCCTTTCTGGTTTCGTTGTTGACGCTGACCGCCGGTAGCACGTTGATCGTTGCCGTTGCCCAGAGCCTTATGCACTTCAGCGTGCCGCAGAGCGAGTCGGGTGTGACGGCGCTGATGTCTGCGCGCCTGGGCATCGCGATGTTGGTGTTGGGGCCGCTGGTGGTGGCCTGCGTGACCCAGGCCAATCGCAGCCTGCTTGCCCGTCTGGCACACCAGGCCACCACCGACCACCTTACGGGTACCTTGAGCCGCAGCGCCTTTACCCAGCGTGCAAACGCGCTGCTGGAAAGTCGTCAGCATCAGCAGTTCCTGCCACTGACGCTGATGATGCTGGATATCGATCACTTCAAGTCCATCAACGATGCCCACGGGCACGCCGTTGGCGACCAGGTGCTGCGCCAGTTCGCCGATGCGTTGCAGGAACAGTTGCACAGCGGCGAAGTATTCGCGCGCATGGGTGGCGAGGAGTTCGTGATCATCGTGCCAGGGCTTGCACCGGACAGGGCGCAATTTACGGCCGAGCGCCTGCGCCGTGCCGTTCAGGACCTTCAGGTGGAGCAAGCCGGGCAGCGTTTGCAGATCACGGTCAGTATCGGTCTGGCAGGCTGCGACGAAGGCATGCCGACTCCTGATCTGACCGCATTGCTGGCCAGTGCCGACAAGGCGCTGTACCTGGCCAAAGCGAAGGGACGCAATCGCGTGGAGCAAGCTGAGCCGCAGCGTCGGGCCATTTAAGCCTATTGCTGTGCGCTCATTGAAATCAGTAGCTTCACCCGGCAAATCAAGATTATCGCCGGCACGTCAAGCCGGCCGCTCAGGCGATTTGAGCAAGGACCTGTGCGACGGCCCCGCTCGATCAGGCAGTCCAAAAGCCAGACAAAATGTTGCTCAATTTCTGCTCAATTTAACGGAGCCCGCCGGGCGCTTGGGTTGCAGCACGTTATCCACAGACCTACCCACTTTTTCTGTGGACAGATTTCCCAGCCTGGAGAACGACTTATCCCACTTCGACCCTTGAATGAATGAGCCGTGCACAGCGGGGGCTGTGAAGACACCAGGCTTGAAGAATGACAGTTGAGCAGCGCTGGGCTGTGGCACAAATCAAAAGCCCGCCTGGGCAATGGAACCCGGCGGGCTGGAAGGAGGGAAACGCTCATGCGATCAACTAGGAGGAATGGTTCCCAGCAGCCCGATCATGATGGTCAACAGCAGGAAACCACCCAGGAACAGCGCCAGCTTGCTCATTGAAACCTCGACAGTGTGATACGGAATGACGTCATTTTCCGTTTTTCACTGATACGGTTACAGATTCAGGTTTGTAGAAAAAAAGCAGATCAGATGAAGGGTAGACACCCTTCGTACCCGTCCATCCCGCCGCTGGTTCGCTTACGTTCATATAAGTTGCTGGAGCTTGCCGGCAGGCAACCATCCCAGCTCCCCATCCCCGTGACGACGACACCACAGCCAGCCGTTGAGCAGATGCAACTGCTGCACCAATTGACCCGGGTCCACATCCAGCTCATGGGCGCAATAGTGATCCAACGCCCTACCCTGATTGAAATCCAGGCGTTCAATAAGCTGCTCCG
Organism: Pseudomonas sp. WSY_20; assembly: GCF_043104335.1. NCBI lineage: Bacteria > Pseudomonadati > Pseudomonadota > Gammaproteobacteria > Pseudomonadales > Pseudomonadaceae > Pseudomonas > Pseudomonas sp. WSY_20. The sequence goes on along the minus strand of NZ_JBICKP010000017.1, from coordinate 140,682 downwards.
GTACCCAACCCGGCTCTTGGCCCGTGCAACTGCACAAGTACCAGTCCCGCATGCCCGGCTCACTCTCGTAACGCGGGCCCACTTCCAGCAGCGTGCCTTGAGCGAAACGAAGGGGGCGTCGGTAAGCACTGCGATGCCGCTCGATCACGATGAAATGCACAGGCCTCTCCTTGGCCGGAAATCTTCGAGCCTAGCAGAAGCTGTGGAAGTTGCTGCTTTGCGGCCTCTTTGTGGGAATATTTGGCGCGTAATGTAGGAGATTTCCTCAGGCTTCATTTCCGCTGTATGAAAGATCAGTTTATGGGGTGGATCTGAGCTGTTACGGTCAGCCTTTCCTACAACAGCAAGGACGCTTTTCGTCAAGAGAACTATATGGACGACTACAATGAGCCGGCGTTGCGACTTCAAAAAACCCTGTTGAACCTGCGCCGCGAGCGGGACAAGCTCAGCAGTGAAGGCAAGCACGAAGAAGCGAGCGCACTGGCGGGATCGATAGCGCGAATCGAAACCACACTGGCACAACTACCGGGTGCGTTTAAGCCTGAGACGCTGCAATAGCCCCCTGGCCCCGGCCTCCAACAGGGTCGGGGCTGCCCGTGGTTCCTGAAGCTCACAGCAAGAGGCCGGCACTCGCCTGCTTCAACCGAACCTGGGTTAAAGAATACTTCGAAGACCTGCGGTCGATCTGATCAACATTTGATTGATCCAGATCAATGCGAAATAAATTGTTACCTAAACAGCACTGCGCGGTAACGAAATAAATAGGCTCGCTGCTTGCTGAAAGTCACTCAACTGAGCGATCGGATGGCGGACTGCGCCGTTCGTAGACTGCTTATGTTTATTCTTAAAGTTTATTGCCCAAGGTGCCGATAGCTGTTTCAACGAGAGGGCTGCAGCCTTATTTTCACGGTCACCCTGCTGGACTTGCTTAGCCTAGCAAGCATTGCTACACCAAGGAGCTACACATGTATTTTCGGAACTTGAAAATTGGCACGCGCGCGGCGGTCATCTTCACGCTGGTCGCCCTCCTCGTACTGATCCTGGGGCTGGCATCGTTGTACCGCATGCACACGATGGACAAGGCCACTGACGAAGTGCGCACCGAATGGTTACCCGCAATCATGCTGCTGGACGAGGTCAGCATGAACCTGGGCCGCGCCCGAGCACTGACCTTGCGCAGCGTTTTGGAAGAAAGCCCCAGCGCCAGGGCCGCGACACTGGACAAGATCGCGGACATTTCCAAGCACTACCAGGAACAAATCGAAACGTACAAGGCAACAGCGACAGAGGAACGAGACCGGGCCCTGTACGACGCATTTCTGGTCAGAAGCGCGACCTACCATACGTTGCAGGACGCAATTCTTGACGCCGTACGCAGAAACGACATTGCAGAAGCGACTCGCCTGATCAATGGTGAATTGGCCAACTACGCCGACGCGATGATGAAGTCGCTGATCGAGCTGACCCAGTACAACTCCAACGGCGCAACCAACGCCTCCCAGGTCAGTACTGAGGCCTATGAGCAGTCCTTCTCGATTATCACGGCGACGATCGTCGGCATCATCGTACTGATGATCGCGCTGGCCATCATGCTGACCCGCAGCATCGTGCGGCCTTTGAGCGAAGCGGTGGCCGTCGCCGAGCGGGTGGCCTCGGGTGAGCTCAACCAGGTCATCGAGGTGACGGGTAGTGACGAGCCCGCGCTGTTGTTGCACGCCTTGTCCAGAATGAAAGACAGCCTGCGCGAGACGATTGCCGGCATCGCTGCCGCCTCCGACCAGCTCGCCTCGGCATCCGAAGAGCTGTTCACGGTGACCGAAGACACCAGCCGCGGCCTGCATCAGCAAAGCGCCGAAATCGACCAGGCGGCCACGGCGGTGAACCAGATGACCGCAGCGGTGGAGGAAGTGGCCAGCAATGCCGTCAACACCGCCGATGCCTCCAAAGGTGCAGACCAGACCACCCGTGAGGGGCAGCAACGGGTCAACGATGCGCTGCAGTCCATTGGTCAGCTCGTTGGCGATGTCACGACCACTTCGCAGGAAATCGAACAGCTGGCCACCAGCGCCAACGAAATCAGCCGGGTATTGGATGTCATCGGCTCGATCGCAGGCCAGACCAACCTGCTTGCGCTCAACGCTGCCATCGAGGCTGCGCGCGCCGGTGAAGCAGGCCGTGGGTTTGCCGTGGTCGCCGATGAAGTCAGGGCGCTGGCGCACCGAACTCAACAATCGACCGCCGAGATCGAAAGCATGATCACAGGCATCCAGTCGGGCACCGAGTCTGCAGTCGGGGCCATGCACGCAAGCAAAGGGCGCGCCTCAGGCACCCTGCAAATCGCCCAATCCGCAGGTCAGGCACTGAACACGATTGCCGAGGCCATTTCGTCCATCAACCAACGCAACCTGGTGATCGCCAGCGCCTCCGAAGAGCAGGCCCAGGTGGCCCGCGAAGTGGATCGAAACCTGGTGAACATCCGGGACCTGGCGATGCAGACCTCGGCCGGCGCGAACCAGACCAGCGCCGCCGCCCAGGAATTGTCACGCCTGGCGGTGGACCTGAACGCAATGGTCGCCAAGTTCAAGGTCTAGGGCTTGATGACAGAGGGGATGCGGCCTGCCAGGAAAGCTTGCACCGTGCCCCTGGGGCAGGGATTCGCGCGATTGTGTGACGCAAATACCGCTGCCCCGGAGCAAGGCCGTCGTGAGTTTCTGTAAAAAAAGCGACGATTTGTGCCTTTTGGGCTGCTCACCGGGGCTGCATCGCATATCCTTGCACCACGCAATCAACCTTGAAGCAGTGAATTGAACGATGAGCTTTGAACAACTGGCAGCGCTACGGGATCGCCTGCGGGCTGAAAAAGAGCAGCAACAGGCAAGCGCCCCAGCGCCGGCCAAGCGCAAGCCGCCCCAGAAGACCAAGCCGCGTGAACTGGACCCGGCAGTGGCCGCCATCTGGCCCCTGCAGAAGCACTTCCCGTTGGCCTTCCCCGTCAACCCTGCGCCCAAGGTGCCGCTCAAGGAGGGCATCTTCAAAGATGCCGAGCAACACCTGGAGCTGCTGGGCATCACCCGTGAGCAACTGAAGCTGGGCATTTCCACCTGGTGCCGGGGCAACCGCTACTGGACCAGCATGGTGGAAAACGCCCCGCGCCTGGACCTTAACGGCCAGCCGGCGGGCGTGGTGACTGCCGCCCAGGCGATCCATGCCAAGCGTCAGGCAGCCCAACAGCGTAACCAGGAACGCCGCAAGCGGGCCCAGGCCAAGGCACAGACCGCAGCGCCTGCAGAACAGGGCGAGGCTGCAGTCGAGCCGGCAGTGGAACAGGCCGCGGAGTAAAGGCCTGGTCTGAGCAGCGCCCACCGCCCGTTCGCCGAGCGCGCGGGTGGTGGGCGCTGCGGGCTAGCACATGGTCTCAGAGTCTCCAATCCAGGCTGACCATCATCGTGCGTGGCTCACCGTGGTACACGCCGTTGTAGAAGCCGACGTTGTTGTAGTAATGCTCGTCGAACAGGTTCTTGACGTTGACCGAAGCGCTCAAGTGCTCATCGATCTGATAGCGCGCCATCAGCCCAACCACCGAAAACGCCTTCTGGCCGATCTCATCCTTGGCCGTGATGATTCGATCACCGTCGCGCCCCACTGGTCGGTTGGCCAGCCTGAAATTGTCGCTCTGCCAGTCCAGGCTTGCCCCCACAGTCAATGCTGGGGTTAGGGCATAGGTGCTGGACAAGCGCACCAGGTTCAAGGGTTGCTCGGTGTTCTTTCGCTTTTTCTCGGCCGTGGCTGCATGCGTATAGCTGTAGCCCAGGCTCATCTGCCACCCGGTCATCACCTCGCCTGCAACTTCAGCTTCGAAGCCTTCGACAACTACGCCCTTGCCACCGCTTTTGTAGAACACCTCGTTGCCATTGGGCGGCACAGAGTCGTCCTGTTCCGCCACGTTATCCTGCTTGCTGCGAAACACTGCCGTGCTCAGGTTCAGGCGTTCAGCGAACAGGCTGCCCTTGAGGCCCACCTCATAGACCTTGCCTACGATAGGCTCAAGGTACTGCTTGTTGACGTCTCTCACGGTCTGCGGGTTGAAGATATCGGTATAGCTGACATAGGCGGTGAACTGATCGGTCAGATCGAAGAGTACGCCGGCATAGGGCGTCCATTGGTCATTCTGGACCTGCTTGGTAGTGGACTGATCGGCGACTTCCAGGGCATCACCGTAATCCCACTCCCGCTGCTGCGTCTGCCAACTGCCGTAGCGGCTGCCAATCACGATATGCAGGCGGTCCGTAGGGTTCAGGCGTGTTGCAATGTAGCCGGCCTTCTGACGAATGCTGGAGCGCGAGCTGTCGAGCCCGGTTTCGAGGTCGTAGAACGTAGGGGTGTTCCCCATGTACTTCCAATCCGCAATATTTTCGTAACCGTCGGGTACCGGTAGACCAAGGCGATAGGGTTCACTGTCGCGTCGTCGCGACTCGCCGTAACCGATCATGAAATCATGGCTGCGGCCCAGCAATTGGAAAGGGCCGGCGAGGTTGAAGTCCAGCGCGTCCATCTGCTCGGAGCCCCCGAAGTGCGAGTACCAGGCTTTCATGCCACTACGGTCGGCCTCAGGAAAACCATTGCCGCCATAGTAGACCTTTCCGTCGCTGTCGCTTTGCCGGTGGGTGTACGCCACTTTCATGACCCAATCGTTGCCCAGATACTGGTCAAGAGTAGCGAACACCGTCTGGTCTTTTAGTGGCCAGGAAGACCAGGGGGCACTGAGGTTAGTGGAACGGGGCAAGTTGGCTTTGCTGCCGTCGGCGTTCCAGAACGGCACCGTACCCCATGATGACCCTTGCACATGCTTGTTCTGATAGTCATACCCCACCGCCAGCACGGTGCTTGGCGTCAGGTCAGCTTCGAGCACGCCGTAGGCCACTTCACGCTGGGTGGCGTACTTGTCCATGAATGACTTGTTGTCACGGTACGCCAGCACGGTGCGTCCGCGCAGACGGCCGTCCCAGCCCAGCGGGCCACCGACGTCCAGGTAGCTGTAATAATTGTCGAAACTGCCCCCGCTCACGCCACTCTTTACTGCCAACGCGTGCGTCGGGCGCTTGCGAACCATTGCGATGGTCCCCGAGGGATCGCCGGCGCCTGTGGTCAGGCCGGTGGCCCCACGCACGACCTCGATTCGATCGTAGATGATGGTGTCCGAGTCGGACTTGAGCCCCGAGAAGGTGTTGAGCATGCCATCGATCTGGAAATTGTTGATTGCGTAACCACGCGAGTAGTAGCCCGGTCGCTCCGAATCATTGCGTTGTACCGTGACCCCCGTGACGTGAGCCATGGCCTCGGACAGGCTGTTGAGCTGGAAGTCGTCCAGTTGCTGGCGGGATATGACCGAGACCGACTGGGGTGTCTCCTTGATCGAGAGGTTCAGCCGGGTGGCTGCGCTCATGCTACCGGTGGTGTAGGAGCCACTGTGTTCGGTGACACTGCCAAGGCCAGTGGCAATCACATCGGTTGCGCCCAGCTCGAGCACGGCGTCGTCTCGTCTTGCCTGGGTATCGGCCAGGGATGGAGGGCAGATCAAGCAAGCGTACAGGCCAAGGGTGACTGTGGTGGGGTGGGACATGAACGGGGGCATTGCGGGCTGACTCCTTGCGCGTAAAAATCCGTGCGCGCAAATCTACATCATAATCATCCTCACATGATAATTAATCTCATAAGACCTCCCTCACGCCGCACCTGAGCGCAGCTGTACGCCTGGTCGCTTATAGCCGGCCAGGTGCACGCCTGAGCTCATCGTTCTGCGCACTCGCTTGGTCGTGCGCTACAGCCTCTAGAACAGCTTGACCGTATAGCTGAGCACCACGCGGTTCTCGTCGATATCGGTTCGGTAATTGGAGCGAGCCATCACATTGCGCACGCGCACGCCGAGCCCTTCCAGCGGCCCACTTTGCACCACATAGGCCAGGTCCAGGTCTCGCTCGCGGTCGCGCCCTTCAAAGCCCAGCCCGGTTTTGACATCCCGGCCTTGTACGTAGCGCAATGTCGAGGTCAGCCCGGGGATGCCCCATGCCGCGAAGTTGTAGTCATGCCGCACCTGCCAGGAACGCTCCCCTGGCGCCGAGAACTCGTAGGTCGGCAGGGTATTACCCATTGGGTTGGTGTTGGCGCCCACCTGGATGAAACCGTCCTCACCGCCAATTTGCTGGTAGCCCACGTAAAACGTATGCCCGCCCGTTCTTGCCGAGAACAGGCTGAACAGCGCATGGTTGTCATAGTTGCCGGCAAGCTTGCGCCCATCCTCGCGCGCCTGAAAATAGCCGGCATTCACACCCAAGGTCCAGTTACCCAGGGGTTCGGCGTGCTTGAGGCTGTAGAACCGTTGCTGATAGATGTCCTGCAGTTGCGCCTGCCAGACCCCCACGCTGGTGCGGTTGTCGTTGAAGGCATAGTCGGCGCCCAGGTAATTGAAGCGGTCACTGGTAAAGCGGGCCAATCGTGCGGGGTTGATGGGGTCGTTGACCAGCGCATACATTTTCTGACTGTTGGACGAATCGCGCAGGCTGGTGGAGCGAAATTGGCCGGCACTGAGCGTCAGCCCCGCAAACTCATGCGACTCCAGCATTGCGCCCTGGTAGGTCGGCGGCAGCAGGCGCAGGTCGCTAAACAGCAACACAGGCAGATTGGGCATCAATTCGCCCACCTTCAACTCAGTCTGGGAAACCTTGAACTTGAGCGCCGCGCCCACGCGGCTGTACTGGTCGGCGGACGTGCCGCTGTCAAGGCTTGGCAGTAGGCCTGAGCGTGCGTGCTCAGGGCTGCTGTCGAGTTTGAAACCCAACAGGCCGATCACATCGACACCGGCGCCTAGGACGCCCTGGCTATAACCTGAACTGGCGTTGAGGATGAAGCCTTGCGCCCACTCTTGAGTGCGCGATTGGGTGCTCGCCCCCTTGATATCGGCGTAGTCTCGGCTGAAGAAATAATTGCGAGCCTGGAGTGTCGCACGGGCGCCTTCGATAAAACCGACCTCTTCAGCCGGTGCCTCGGTACACAGCGCGGCTGCGATGCAGCCGCCGGCCAGGCGTGCTTTCGGGAAAAAACGCGGTGCAGTGCAAACGTGCATGGGGCGATTCCTGAATGTCGGGCAACAGCAATCCACCGGCCAGACGAACGCCCGCCGACGTGCAGATTGCGTCGAGAATGGGTGTGGGCAGGCCGGCACCCGCCCGCCTGCCCTATCGGGCGTGAAGCGCTGGACCGCTAGCGGTTGACCAGCTTCGCTGGCAGGGCGATGACCAGGAAGCAACTCAGGAGCAGGCAGCCAGCGAACACCCACAGCGCCGCGTGGGAAGTGCCGGTCCAGTCGGTGACCAGGCCCATCAGCGAGTTGCTGACCAGCCCGGCGATGTTCGCCACCGAACAGGCCAGGGCAAACCCGGTAGCGGCCGCGGTCCCTTTGAGGAAGGTCGCCGGCAGGCTGAAGAACACCGGCACCGCACCAATGATCGCGGCCGAGGCGACTGCGAACAGGAATACGGTCATGACCAGGTTCTGGCTGAACAATGTACTGCTGGCCATGGCGATGGCGCCGACGATGAATGGGACGATGATGTGCCAACGACGCTCACGGTGACGGTCGGAGCTCGCGCCGATCATCAGCATGCCGGCCAGTGCGGCCAGGCTCGGGATGGCAGTGAGCAGGCCGATGTGAAACGTGTCGCTCACCCCTGCATCGCGGATGAAGGTCGGCATCCAGAAGCCCATTGCGTAGGCGCTGAGCAGGATCGAGAAATCGATACCGCCGAGCATCCACACCTTGAGGTTGAAGAACCCGTCACGGAAACTGTGCTTGCTGTCCTTGCCCTCTGCATCGTCCGCGGCAAGGTCTGCTGCCAGCTGAGCCTTGTCTTCGCTGGACAACCACTTGGCCTGCTGGAAGTGATTGGGCAAGGCCCAGAAGGTCAGAATGCCGAGCAGCACGCTGGGGATGGCCTCCAGCAAAAACAGCCACTGCCAGCCATGCAGGCCGTGCACCTGATCGAAATGCCCCATGATCCAGCCCGAGATCGGTCCACCAATCACGCTCGACAGCGGCAGCCCGATCATGAACAGGGCAATGATGCGCCCACGCCGGTACGTGGGGTACCACATGGTCAGGTAGAACAGCACCCCTGGCAAGAAGCCTGCTTCGGCAGCCCCGAGCAGGAACCGCAGGATATAGAACTGGGTGGTGGTGCTGACGAACATGGTGCACGCCGACAACAGCCCCCAGGTGATCATGATGCGGGCGATCCACAGCTTGGCGCCGACGCGCTGCAGGATCAGGTTGCTGGGGACCTCGAAAATGATGTAGCCGACGAAGAACAGCCCGGCACCCAGGCCATAGGCGGCAGTGCTGAACTGCAGATCCTCGAGCATCTGCAGTTTGGCGAAGCCGACGTTGATACGGTCCAGGTAGGCGGCAAGGTAGCAAAAGCACAGGAAGGGAATGAGCCTCCAGGTGATCTTGCTGTACAGCGCTTTGGTGCCCTGATCGATGTCGCTGTGGACCGTGGTTGCATTCGCAATTGGCATTTCCTGTCTCCTGGCGGGCGACTTTGTGGTTGTTTTTAAGGCCAGCAGTTTTCGACGCACCAGTACCGTCGCGCGCTACACGCGACGTGCCCAGGCCACGCCTGAAAAAACCCCGAGTGCTCCTGCGGGGCGACCACCCGGACAGCAGGCGATCATGAACGTGCTTCCGGCACCGTTCCTCGATTGTTATTGGGTAGGCCCCCTGCCGGTGTCAGCCGGTCGATTGCCTCAATTGCGCCATCGCTTCCTGGCGGGAAACCACATCGCCGTACTTACTGTCGATGTCGAACAGGTTGGCGTGGTGCGGGTCATCATGGCGATCACCCACACATTCGCGCACCACGATGGTTCGAAAGCCATGCTGCATCGCATCGACCGCGCTGGCGCGGATGCAACCGCTGGTGGAGCAGCCGGCCAAGACCACGGTATCCACCCCTTGGGCGTGCAGCAGCGGCGCCAGGCTGGTGCCGAAGAAAGCGCTGGCGTACTGCTTGCTCAGCACCAACTCCTCCGGCTGTGGGGCAACGGCCTCGCAGAACGCAGCCAAGGGGTTGCCCTCGACCATGTCCTTCATCACCGGCGCCTTGCGCACCCAGACACCGCCATCGACAAAATGCGGAGGCTGGTAGCGGATGTTGGTATGCACCACCAGAATGCCGCAATCGCGGGCTAGCGCCAGCAGGTCTGCGGCCTGCTCCACTGCCGCGACGACGCCTGGGGCGTACAGCGCAGCCCCCGGCGTGGTGTAGCCCTGCATGAAGTCGATCATCAGAAGCGCCGGTGCGCGACCAAAGCCGATACGCTGCCCCCATACACCCTGATAGTTGTCCCGAGCACTTTGTGCCTCGCTCATGTCCACCTCCCGATTTCAATAAGCGCCCGACAGCAAGGCACCGGCACCTGGCACCACCGCTTCCAGGTCCAGCGCCTTGAGCATGGCGTAGGTGGTGGCGATGGCAGCGGTGACCACAGGCTTGCCGGTCTGTGCCTCGACCTTGGCCACGGCCGGCAACGACTGCATCTGCACGCAAGCCGACAAGACCACCACATCCACCCCTTCAAGGTTCATGCCGGCTACGATGCCTGGCAGGTTGGCGGGGTCGTGACGGGCTACGGCCAGGTTGTCGGGAATCTCCAGGGCGCGCCAGTCCTGCACCTCAAAGCCTTCTTCGCGGATGTAGTTCACCACCAGCTCGGTCAGCGGCTTCATGTACGGGGCGACGATGGCGATGCGCTTGGCCTTCATCACATGCAAGGCTTCGACCAGCGCTCCGGCACTGGTGATGACCGGCGCCAGTGCGTCGTTGTCGGCAGTCGCCTGCCTGAGGCGCTGTTCGGATTGCCGGTGATAGCCAAGGCCCATGGCCATGATTGCCACCAGGCAGGCGTAGCCCAGTACATCGACCTTGGCATCGGACAGCTCCAGCGCACAGCGGTCGGACTCGGCATCCATGGCCGCCAGCTCTTCCTTTCTCACCTGCTTCATGCGCATGCGGCTGGAATGAAAGGTAAAGCGCTCCGGGCGGATGGCTTGGCGCGCGTTGAGCATCGCCGGTATCTCGGTTTCCATGGTGGTGTTGGAACTCGGCACGATCTGGCCGATGCGGTATAGCGTGGTCATGTCTGGTGCTCCTTCAGGCAACGGATCGGTCGAGGAAAAGGCCGAATGCGGCAAAGAAACCATCGAGATCGTCCCACGGGATCATGTGGCCAGCGTTGGCAACCTGTACGACCTGAATGTCTGGCTTGAGCTCACGGATTTCATCGATGTCGCACGGCTCGATCACCCCGCCGCGCCCAGCCACCATCAACAACGCCGGTTGGCGTACGGCGGGCAGATACTGATGGATGTCCACCTCGTGAAAGTCGTCGAAGGCCCGCACGATCGCAGGCTCGTAGCAGGTGTGCAGCCACTCGGCCCTGAGCGCCAGCTGCTCGTCGCTCCAGGTGGCGCAATAGGTGCGCATGTCCTCGCCACTCATACCCAGGCTGGCCTGGCGAATGGAGTCGACATACCAGGGCAGCTTGCTTGGGTAAGCGCGGCGCCCTGGCCCGGATACCGGTGGGTCGACCAACACCAGCTTCTGCAGGCCTGGCGCGCCGTTGGCAGCGGCACGAATCGCAAACCGTGCGCCCATCGAGTGGCCGATCAGGTGATAACTGTCCAGGCCCAGCGCGGCGGCAAAGGCGGGAATGTCGCTGGCACAGGCATCGGTGCCATAGTCCAGATCAGGGCCACTTGATGACAAACCGCGCCCGCGTGCATCCAGTACGTAGGTATCGAAGTGCTGGCCGAGGCGCTCGGCGACGAACCCCCAGGTAATCGCCGGGCTGGTGATCCCCGGCACCACGATCAGCGCATGCCCCTTGCCGCCATAGCGCAGGTAATGCTGACGGATGCCATTGGCGCTTACATGACCGCCGTTGAGGAAGGTAGTCATGCGGCCTCCCCGCTCTTGAGCGGCTGGCCATAGAGGTCATAGCCGTATACCCAGGCCGGATCCTCCTGCGTATAGAGCCAAGTGTTGGCGTTGGACACCGACTGCACCTGCGAGGCTCGCTCTTTACGGTTGGCCTCGTACAGGGCAAAGGCGGTGCGGTGGTCCGACAAACCGGTCTCCTGCAAGCAGCGGGTCAACATGGCCGCATCCTCGATGGCCATGCAGGCGCCTTGGGCCATGTGCGGTTTCATCGGGTGACAGGCGTCGCCGAGCATCACCAGACGCCCACGGCTCCAGAGCGGCAGCGGGTTGCGGTTGCGCAGCGGCCACTTGGTGATCGATTCGGTAGCATCGATCAGCTTCTGGACGGTGGGGTGATAGCCCTCGAAGGCAGCGCGCATTTCTTCCTGGCTGCTGTCCACGTAGGCGCCCTGGAAGTCCCACGCTTCGTGGGGCACACCGGTCACGAAGTAGTATTCGTCGCGCTTGGCCGTGGTGTAGTAGACCATCATGTGCCGGTCTTCGGACCACCACTTGACGCAAGGCTCGAATGCGTCGGCATGCTGCGCCAAGTTGACCCCACGAATCAACGCCCGGTGCGCCACCCAGCCGCTGTAGTTCGGCGCTTCGGCGCCCAACAACTCTTCGCGGATCTTGGAGTGGATGCCGTCGGCTCCGATGACGATGTCCGCGACCGTGTGGGTGCCATCGGCGAAGTCCAGACGCACCTGATCACCCGCGTCGATGATCTTTTCCAGGCGCTTGCCGAAGTGCACGGTGCCGGGCTTGATGGCGTCGATCTGCAGCGCATGCAAGTCCCCCCGGTGGATGGTGATGTAGGCCGCCCCGTATTCGCGGCGAGCATGCTCACCCAGTGGGATACGCGAGAGGTAATCGCCGCTCTGACCGTCGCGGCTGAACCAGAAGTCCGGGTGCGAGCCCATCAGCTCCAGCCTCTGTTCCAGCCCCATCCGCCGAAAGATCTTCATGACGTTGGGGCCGATGTGGATACCGGCACCCAGGCGGGTGAACGCCGGGGCCTGTTCGTACACCTCCACATCGAAGCCGGCCTGCTGCAGCAACGTTGCCGCTGCCGCCCCACCTAAACCCGCGCCGACGATTGCGATTTTTTGGCTTCCCCGCATGGAGAGTCTCCTGTTGTTCTGATGTGTGGCAAGCGGCATGGCCGCGAGTCATTTACAGCGTATACACTTTAAATGGCTCTTAGGAATAGGCCCATGAAAATATTTTCAAACAAGCGATCGAAACTCAAAAAGATCATAATGTTACCGATTAATGGGGGATTGGGTTGAATGGTAACGTTCTAAAGATCACTTGCGTCAATCCAATGAATGCGTTTTCATCAAACCAGTTATGGTGTACACACTATTGTTTTGCACCATGACAAAGCGTCGAGCACTGCGATGGTGCACCGCTTTATTCCGCCAGAGACTGCCTAGGAGAAACCAGGATGCCGGTGAGCAATGCACAATTGACCCAGATGTTCGAGCACGTACTGAAGCTGTCCCGAGTGGACGACACCCAGAGCGTTGCCGTCCTCAAGAGCCATTACTCCGATCCGCGCACGGTCAATGCCGCGATGGAAGCGGCGCAGCGACTAGGGGCGAAGGTCTACGCCGTGGAATTGCCGGCATTCAATCACCCCACCGCCATGGGCCGTGACATGACCGCCTACTGCGGCGATACGGCACTCACCGGCAACCTGGCGGCACAGCGCGCGCTGGAGGCCGCCGACCTGATCGTCGACACGATGATGCTTCTGCACTCCCCCGAGCAGGAGCAGATTCTCAAGACTGGCACCCGCATTCTGCTGGCAGTGGAACCCGCCGAAGTGCTGGCGCGCATGCTGCCCAACGAGGACGACAAGCGCCGGGTACTGGCTGCCGAAACCCTGCTCAAGCAGGCGCGCAGCATGCATGTGCGATCCAGGGCCGGCAGCGACTTCCATGCACCGCTCGGCCAGTACCCGGCAGTCACCGAGTACGGCTACGCCGACGAGCCAGGGCGTTGGGATCACTGGCCCAGCGGGTTCCTGTTCACCTGGCCGAACGAGGACAGCGCCGAGGGCACGCTGGTCCTGGATGTAGGCGACATCATCCTGCCGTTCAAGAACTATTGCCGTGAGCGCATCACGCTCGAGATTGAAAAGGGCTTCATCACCGGCATTCATGGCGGCTTCGAGGCCGAGTACCTGCGCGACTACCTCAAGTACTTCAACGACCCGGAGGTCTACGGCATCTCGCACATCGGCTGGGGCTTGCAGCCGCGCGCCCAGTGGACTGCCATGGGCCTGCACGACCGCAACGACGGGATGTGCATGGATGCCCGCGCGTTCTACGGCAACTTCCTGTTCTCCACGGGCCCGAACACCGAAGTGGGCGGCAAGCGCAAGACCCCTTGCCACCTGGACATCCCGCTGCGCAATTGCGATATCTACCTGGACGATCAGGCCGTGGTCATGGCCGGGGACGTGGTCGCGCCCCAGCAATCACTGGCGCGATAACAGTTATACTGGCCGGGCGCTCCGCTATTGGCGGCCGGCCAGCTCCTTTCCACCAGCCCAAGCCCTCCCATGCCGAACAAGACTTCCCCCAGCAGCCCCCTCCACGACACCGCCCCTTACGACGTTACCGAACAGGTGGGCCACTTACTGCGCAAGGCTTATCAGCGGCACACGGCGATCTTCCAGCAGCAGGCGTGCGACCCACAGTTGACCTCCATTCAATTCGTCACCCTGTGCGCCCTGCGCGACCATGGCCCCAGCTCTCAGGCCGAGTTGATCAAGGCCACGGCCGTGGACCAGGCGACCATTCGCGGCATCGTCGAGCGCCTGAAAGCCCGTGAACTGGTGCAGCTCTCGCCAGACCCGGGAGACCGGCGCAAGGTGATCGTCACGCTCACCGACAGCGGTGCGGCATTGCTCGATGCGATGATCCCTTGCGCCCGGCAGATCAGTGAACTGAGCATGGGCAGCCTCAATGCCGCTGAGCGCGTGGCCATCTTGTACCTGCTGCGCAAAATGATCGACAGCGACGACGGCACGGCCTGAGCCGCACCACGGCTGGACAGCCTCCTCTTCTTACGCCCTGCCTGAGCCACCGATTCGGTGAGCTCATTGCCCCTGCCCTGCTCATCCGTATCCCTGGCCTGCTTCTTGCTCATTCATTTCATGTAGTGAGTACTTACCGAAATGCACGCCACCTGTGGGTGCTTCGGTAGCGCAAGTCACCTCCAGAGATGAGCCCATCATGCAAACAACCCTCTGCGTGCAGGTCAACGGCCAGTCCTTCGACGTCGACGCCCCGCCTGAAACGCCCTTGCTGCTGATCCTGCGCAACGACCTGTGCCTGAACGGCCCCAAGTACGGCTGCGGCCTGGGTGAATGCGGCGCGTGTACGGTGATCATCGACGGCGTGGCCGCTCGCTCCTGCATCATCCCCCTGGCCGGGGCCGTCGGCCGCGAGATCACTACCCTCGAAGGGCTGGGCTGCAAGCGTGCGCCGCATCCTGTGCAACAGGCGTTCATCGACGAGCAGGCAGCCCAATGCGGCTACTGCATGAACGGCATGATCATGATCGCCACGGCCCTGCTCGATCGAATCCCACAGCCCAGCGATGAGCAGATTCGCAACGAACTGTCCGGCAACCTGTGCCGCTGCGGCACCCACGTCGAAATCCTGCGCGCCGTGCGCCGCGCCGCCGACACCCGGAGGAAAGCATGAACCACTCGCAACAGGTGCCCAGCCGTGACCAACTGCTGGCCAAGACCGGCGTGCTGCTGATCGTCGATCAGATCACCCCGCCTTCCGGCCCGGTGGCCAAGGGTGTAACGCCCGTGCCCCGGGAGCGCGAACTGGCGCTGTTCATCGCCGTCTGCGACGACGGCAGGGTCTATGCCTTCAACGGCCACGTCGACCTGGGTACCGGTATCCGCACCTCGCTGGCGCAGATCGTCGCCGAAGAGTTGAACCTGCGCATGGACCAGGTGCACATGGTGCTGGGCGATACCGAGCGGGCGCCCAATCAAGGCGCGACCATCGCCAGCGCAACCCTGCAGATTTCAGCCGTGCCCTTGCGCAAGGCTGCGGCGACTGCACGCCGTCATTTGCTGCAACGGGCGGCGCTGCGCCTTGGGTGCGAGCCCACGTCGCTGCGTATCGAAGAAGGCACGGTAATCACCAGCGACGGCACCACGCTGGGCTACGCCGAACTGGTAGCGGGTGAAAACCAACAGTTGCACATTGCCGAGGATGCGCCGCTCAAACCCATCGAAGACTACACGTTGGTCGGGCGCAGCACCGCCCGCGTGGATATTCCCGGCAAGGCCACCGGTGAACTGACCTACGTTCACGACATGCGCCTGCCCGACATGCTGCACGGGCGAGTGATCCGTCCGCCCTATGCTGGCCACGACAGCGGCGACTTCGTGGGCAACAGCCTGCTGGCCGTCGATGAATCATCCATTGCCCACGTACCGGGCGTCGTGGCGGTGGTCGTGATCCGCGATTTCGTCGGCGTGGTTGCCGAGCGCGAGGAGCAGGCCATCCGGGCTGCTCAGGACCTGAAAATCAGCTGGAAGCCCTTTACCGGCAAGCTGCCCGACCTGAGCGATGTAGCCCAGGCCATCCGCAACAACCCAAGGGTTCAACGCACGGTGCTGGACCAAGGCGATGTCGATGCCGGCCTTGCCAATGCCAGCCAGCGCCTGAGCCGTACCTATTTATGGCCGTATCAGCTGCATGCTTCGATTGGCCCATCGTGCGCGCTGGCCGACTACACGCCTGGGCAGATCCGCGTGTGGTCCGGCACCCAGAACCCACACCTGCTGCGCGCTGATCTGGCCTGGCTGCTGGCCTGCGGCGAGGAGCGCATCGAAATCATCCGCATGGAGGCTGCCGGTTGCTATGGCCGCAACTGCGCCGACGACGTCTGCGCCGACGCCGTGCTGCTGTCGCGCGCCGTGCAACGCCCTGTGCGGGTACAGCTGACCCGCGAGCAGGAACACGCCTGGGAACCTAAGGGCACAGCCCAACTGATGGAGATCGACGGCGGCCTGAACGCCGATGGCAGCGTGGCTGCCTATGACTTCCAGACCAGCTACCCGTCCAACGGCGCGCCTACCTTGGCCCTGCTGCTCACCGGGGCGGTGGAACCCGTACCGGCCCTGTTCGAAATGGGCGACCGCACGTCGATTCCACCGTATGACTACGAGCACATGCGCGTGACCATCAACGATATGACGCCGCTGGTGCGCGCTTCGTGGATGCGCGGCGTATCGGCCATGCCCAACAGCTTTGCCCACGAGTCCTATATCGATGAGCTGGCGTTCGCAGCGGGTGTCGATCCGGTGGAATACCGCCTCAAGCACTTGTCCGACCCACGTGCCATCGACCTGGTCAAGGCTACCGCCGCGCGCGCCGACTGGCAGCCGCATACCCAGCCCATGCAAAGCCAGGGCGAAGGTGACGTGCTGCGCGGGCGCGGCTTTGCCTACGCGCGCTACATCCACAGTAAATTCCCAGGCTTTGGCGCCGCGTGGGCGGCCTGGGTGGCTGACGTAGCCGTTGACCGGCGTACCGGTGAAGTCGCCGTCACCCGCGTGGTGATCGGGCATGACGCCGGGATGATGGTCAACCCCGAGGGCGTGCGCCACCAGATCCACGGCAATGTCATCCAGTCCACCAGCCGGGTGCTCAAGGAGCAAGTCAGTTTCGAAGAGTCGACCGTGGCCAGCAAGGAATGGGGTGGCTACCCGATCCTGACCTTCCCTGAGCTGCCTGCCATCGACGTGATGATGCTGCCGCGTCAGCACGAAGCACCGATGGGCAGCGGCGAATCGGCTTCGGTACCCAGTGCCGCTGCCATTGCCAACGCCATCTTCGACGCCACCGGGATCCGCTTTCGCGAGCTGCCGATCACCGCCGAACGGGTGCGCGCCGCCCTGGGTGGCGATGGCCAGGGGCCTGGGCCATCGACTCCGATGCAGCCTGCAAGTAAACGTTCAAAGTGGTGGTTCGGCGGCTTGGCCGGGGTGTTGGGCGCAGCCCTGGGCATGCTTGCCACCGCCCTGCCCTGGCGCAGTGAAATCGCACCGGTTACCCCGCCCGGCGCTGGCAGCTGGAGCGCCGCGATGCTCGAACGCGGGCGCCAGGTGGCAGCGGCCGGCGATTGCGCCGTGTGCCATACGGTCAGCGGTGGCAAGGTCAATGCCGGCGGCCTGGCCATGCAGACGCCCTTCGGCACGCTCCACACCACCAACATCACGCCCGATCCGGAAACCGGCATTGGCCGCTGGTCATTCGCCGCCTTCGAACGGGCCATGCGTGAAGGCATCAGCCGTGATGGCCGTCACCTGTATCCCGCGTTTCCCTACACCTCGTTCCGCGCCATCAACGATGCCGACATGCAAGCACTGTATGCTTACCTGATGTCGCAGCCTCCGGTACGCCAGCAGGCGCCCGCCAACCAGATGCGCTTCCCGTTCAACCAGCGACCGCTGATGGCTGGCTGGAACGCCCTGTTTCTGCAGCGCGGGGAATACCAGCCAGACCCGCAACGCAGCGCTCAGTGGAACCGCGGCGCCTACCTTGTCGATGGCCTCGGCCACTGCACGGCCTGCCATTCACCGCGTAACCTGATGGGCGCCGAGAAAGCTGGCAGCAGCTACCTGGCCGGAGGGATGGTCGATGGCTGGGAAGCACCGCCCCTCAATGCGCTGGGCAAATCAACCACCCCGTGGACTGAAGACGAGTTGTTCAACTACCTGAGTACTGGGTTTTCTGAAAAGCACGGGGTGGCGGCAGGCCCCATGGGCCCGGTGGTCAGCGAGCTGGCGACGCTGCCCAAAAGCGACGTGCGTGCCATCGCCCACTACCTCCGCTCACTCGATGGCGAGCCTCAGTCGCAGGCGGCCAAGGCCCCGCAGCCGGCTGAAACCCACGTGTCATTGAGCAATGGCGAGCGCGTGTTCAAAGGCGCCTGCATGGCCTGCCACAGCGATGGACAGGGGCCGAAACTGTTCGGCGTCAGCCCGTCGATGGCGGTGAACAGCAACGTTCACAGCGAGCTGCCAGACAATCTGCTACGGGTGATACTGCACGGCATCCCTACCCCAGCTACCCGCGACCTGGGCTACATGCCGGGCTTCAAGGACAGCTTGTCGGACCGCCAGATAGCCGATCTTGCGGCATACCTGCGCCAGCGTTTTGCAGGTGACAAGCCCGCCTGGCCAGGGCTCGCCGCCAAGGTCGCGCAGGTGCGCGCCAACCCAGGCAGCCATTGAAGTCACAGGCGCAGGCCGCGCAGGACAAGGTCGCTGATGAAGGCCAACCAGTCGGCCTTGGCCTTGGGGTCAGCCAGGTCCACGGCCAGGAACGAACTGAGCGTATGGCGGTTGGAGTTGTAGAAATAGCAGAGCGAAGCAATCATCAGGTAGGCGTGGGTAATGTCAATGTCGTCACGAAACAGGCCCTTCGCCTGGCCCGCGTCGATGATCGGCCGCAGCACGCCAACCGCCTCGCCCGACAAGGCCTTGAGGTTCTGCGACTTGCGCGCATGCTCGCCTTGGTGAAGGTTCTCAGTGGCCAGTAGGGTGACGAATTCGGGGTGTTGCACGTAGTAATCCCAAATGAATGCCACCAGCGTGCGCACCGCCTGTTCAGGGTCGTCCAGGTCCAGTTGCAGCCCGGCTTCGGCCTGGTTGAAGCTGGCATAGATGTGCTCCAGCACACTGATGAACAGCTTTTCCTTGTTGCCGAAGTAGTAATAGATCATTCGGTCGTTGGATTTGGCCAGGGTGGAAATCTGCTCGACGCGCCCACCGGCGTAGCCTTCCCGGCTGAAGACCTGTACAGCCGCCTTGAGGATGTTGTCTCGGGTGCGGTCGGCCTGTTGGGCACGGATACCGGTTTTGCGCGTTTGCATGGGGGTCTCTGTGAGGCTGGCGAGGGGAACCACACTGCCACATTAGGGGGGGTGTTGCGTAGTTTTTCGGCGAGGGGATCGGTGCGAGCGAGGGAGGGAGGTGCTACTCAAATGCTGCGATTGGCAAACGGCGAACACTAGCAAGGCTTGGTCACAAGCCGGAAACCGGCCTAACACAAAAAAGCCCTGATAAATCAGGGCTTTGATGAAGAATAGTGGCGGAAGCGTAGAGATTCGAACTCTAGGATAGTTGCCCATCGACGGTTTTCAAGACCGTTGCCTTAAACCACTCGGCCACGCTTCCAACTGCTTTGCGGCCGCCATAATACCGGAATGAAACACGCTGTCAAACTCTCTGTGTCGCGGCTTGCAGGAGCTCTGGTAGACTCCTACCATCTTCGACGTTTCATATCACAGGTTCACCAAGGAGTGTCGCCATGCGCGAACAGGATTATGCCGTACATCACGGCCAGCAGGTCGAGCAGCAGGAGATCAGCAAGGTCCTGCGCAACACGTACAGCCTGCTGGCACTTACCCTCGCATTCAGCGGCCTGATGGCCTTCATCTCACAACAGATGCGGTTCGCCTACCCGAACGTGTTCGTCGTGCTGATCGGCTTCTATGGCTTGTTCTTCCTCACCGCCAAGCTGCGCGACTCGGTGTGGGGCCTGGTTTCCACCTTCGCCCTCACCGGTTTCATGGGCTTCATTCTCGGCCCTATCCTCAATCGCTACCTGGGTATGAGCGGCGGCGCCGAAGTGGTCAGTTCGGCCTTTGCCATGACGGCGCTGGTGTTCGGTGGCCTGTCGGCCTACGTGCTGATCACCCGCAAGGACATGAGCTTCCTCAGCGGCTTCATCACCGCAGGCTTCTTCGTCCTGCTGGGTGCGGTCGTGGCCAGCTTCTTCTTCCAGATCAGCGGCCTGCAACTGGCCATCAGCGCCGGCTTCGTGCTGTTCTCGTCGGTATGCATCCTGTTCCAGACCAGTGCCATCATCCACGGTGGTGAACGCAACTACATCATGGCGACCATCAGCTTGTACGTTTCGATCTACAACCTGTTCATCAGCCTGCTGCAGCTGTTCGGCATCATGGGTCGTGACGACTGAACCAACGTGTGTCCAAAGAAGCCCGCTTACGCGGGCTTTTTTGTGCCTGCGTTTTTTACCGAACTTGCACGGTTTGAAAGCGGTACTGCGCCCATACTTATTGACCTAAAAGTCAGGTAACAAAGGCGCTGATCGTCGAACAGGCGGCTAACCGGTATTCCCCTACCGTATTCCCTATTCTGCCCGTAGAATGCGCTCCTTTTTATAGACGGGCAGCGCTGCGCAATGAGCTCACAGGAACACAGCCCAGGTGCAACAGCGCCTGACAACGAACTGGTACTGGGTCTGGAAGACAAGCCACGGCTGCTCATCGGCTTGCTGGCAGCGCTGCAACATCTGCTGGCGATCATTGTGCCGATCGTCACCCCTGGCCTGCTGATCTGCCAGGCGCTGGGCGTCTCGGCCCGGGATACCAACCTGATCGTGTCCATGTCTCTGGTCATCTCCGGCATCGCCACCTTCATCCAGTGCAAACGCTTCGGCCCTTTCGGTGCCGGCTTGCTGATCGTGCAAGGCACCAGCTTCAACTTCGTCGGCCCGCTGATTGCTGGCGGGGCCTTGATGGTCAAGCAAGGCACGCCTGTGGAAGGCGTCATGGCCGCCATTTTCGGCGTGGTCATTGCAGGCTCTTTCGTCGAGATGGGCGTGTCTCGCATCCTGCCCTTCGTCAAACGGCTGATCACTCCGCTGGTGACCGGCATCGTGGTGCTGATGATTGGCCTGACCCTGATCAAGGTCGGCCTGATCAGCATGGGCGGTGGTTTTGGCGCCATGGCCAACGGGACCTTTGCCAACGGCGAAAACCTGCTGCTGTCAGGCGTGGTCCTGGCGATCATCGTCATCCTCAACCGCATACCGGTGGTCTGGCTGCGCAGTTGCGCCATCGTCATCGCGCTGGCAGCGGGCTATGCCCTGGCCGGCTATCTGGGCCGCCTGGACTTCACCGGCATGCACGAGGCCGCGCTGTTCCAAGTGCCGACACCCTTGCACTTTGGCCTCGGTTTTTCCTGGGCACTGTTCATCCCGATGCTGGTGATCTACCTGGTGACCTCTCTGGAGGCCATCGGTGATGTAACCGCCACCAGCAAGGTCTCGCGCCAGCCCGTGGAAGGCCCGGTGTGGATGCAGCGCATCAAGGGTGGCGTGCTGGTCAACGGCGCCAACTCACTGCTGGCTGGCGTGTTCAATACGTTCCCAAGCTCAATCTTCGCCCAGAATAACGGCGTCATTCAGCTGACCGGTATCGCCAGCCGTCACATCGGCGTATGGATTGCGGGGATGCTGATACTGCTGGGCTTGTTCCCCAGTGTTGCCGGGATGATCCAGGCGGTTCCAGAGCCTGTGCTGGGCGGCGCGGCCATGGTCATGTTCGGCGCAGTGGCAGCCTCGGGTATCAATATCCTGGCTAGCACCCGGCTCGATCGCCGCGCCTTGTTGATCATCGCCGTATCGCTGGCCTTGGGCCTGGGCGTAGCGCAGGTACCCGAATTCCTTGCCCATATGCCAGCGGCGATTCGCAACGTGATGGAGTCAGGAGTTGCTACCGGAGGCATCTGTGCCTTGGTACTCAACTGGTTCCTGCCCGAGGGCAAGGAAAAGCCCTGACTACCACAGGCCTGCAGCAGCCAGGCCTTTTTGTTTATCATGGCGCGATTCCATAGCACGAGTTCGCCATGAAATTTGCTATCGCGGTGTTTTCCCCCGCACAGGCACCCGCTTCCCGCCGGGCGCTGCGCTTCGCCGAGGCAGCGCTGGCTGCGGGGCACGGCATCACCCGCTTGTTCTTCTACCAGGACGGGGTGCACAGTGCATCGTCCAACGTGGTAGCCCCTCAGGACGAACAGGACATTGCGCAGCAATGGCGCACGTTCGTTCAGGCCAATCAGCTCGATGCAGTGGTGTGCATCGCCGCCGCCCTGCGTCGTGGCGTACTGGACGAACGCGAAGCCAGCCGCTATCAACGCCCTGCCGTGAATCTGCAGCAACCCTGGGAACTGTCCGGGCTTGGTCAGTTGCATGAAGCGGCGCAAACGGCCGACCGGCTGATCTGCTTTGGAGGCGATTGAATGGCCAAGTCCATGTTGATCATCAGTCGCCAGGCGCCCTGGAGCGGGCTGTCTGCCCGCGAAGCGCTGGATATCGTCCTGGCCGGCGGCGCCTTCGATCTGCCGCTGGGCGTGCTGTTCCTGGACGATGGCGTGTTCCAGCTGGCCTGCGACCAGCACCCCGCCGCCCTCGAGCAAAAAAACCTGGCTGCCAACCTGCAGGCACTGCCCATGTTCGGCGTAGACGCGTTGTACGTCTGTGGCCATAGCCTGGCTCGGCGCGGCATGACGCACGCAAGCCTTGGCCTGCCGGTAGAGGTACTTGACGATGCGCAGCTTGCGGCTTTGATCGCACAGTTCGACGAAGTGGTGACGCTCTGATGACAACCTTGCATGTAATAGCCCACTCCCCGTTTGGTGACGAACGCCTTCACAGCTGCCTGCGCTTGCTCGGCAGCGAAGACGCCGTGCTGCTGTGTGGCGATGCGGTCTACGCCCTGCTCCCAGGCAGCGAGCCGTTGCGTTTGCTGGAGCAGGCCCAGTTAATCGGACGCCTCTATGCACTGGAAGAAGACATTCAGGCCAGGGCCATTGCGCCCTCGCTGGCAACGACGGTCGACTACCCAGGCTTCGTTGCGCTGTCCCTGCACCATGACAAGGTCAACAGCTGGTTATGAACACACTCGATATCGAAGGCAAGGCCATTGCCCTGGACAAGGACGGCTTTCTGGTCAACCTTGAGGATTGGTCACCGGCCACCGCGCAAGGCTTGGCCACCCGCGAAGGCATTGACCTGACGCCTGACCACTGGGAAATCCTGTCATTGCTGCGCGCGTTCTACCTGGAGTATCAGCTCTCGCCCGCCACGCGTCCGCTGATCAAATACGCAGCGCTCAACCTGGGCCCGGAAAAGGGCAATAGCGCCCATCTCAATCGCCTGTTCAATGGCACTCCCGCCAAACTTGCCGCCAAACTGGCGGGCCTGCCCAAGCCGACCAATTGCATATGACCAGCCTACGCCCGCTTACCCTGGAAACCCCCGCTGAACACCCCTTCGCCGAGTACGTGCGCATCCTCGGCAAAGGCAAGCGTGGCGCGCGCGGCCTGACACGCGAAGAAGCCCGCGCCGCCATGGCCTTAGTGCTTGAGGGTAAAGTCGAAGACGCGCAGCTGGGCGCCTTTCTCATGCTGCTACGGCACAAGGAAGAAAGCGCAGAAGAGCTCGCCGGCTTCACCGAAGCGCTGCGCGCGCACTTGCAAGCGCCTGCCATGGCCGTGGACATCGACTGGCCGAGCTATGCCGGCAAGAAGCGCCATCTGCCCTGGTACCTGTTGGCCGCCAAGTGCCTGGCCGGCAATGGGGTGCGTATCCTGATGCACGGTGGCGGTGCGCACACCGCAGGCCGCCTGTACAGCGAGCAACTGCTCGCGCTGCTGCACATACCTCTGTGCCGCGGTTGGCAGGCCGTCAGTGAGGCCCTGGACCAGCACCACCTGGCCTTTTTCCCACTGCAGGACTGGGCGCCTGAACTTCAGCGCATGATCGACCTGCGGAACATTCTGGGCCTGCGCTCGCCGATCCACTCCCTCGCACGGGTGCTGAACCCGCTCGGCGCACGCTGTGGCCTGCAGAGCATCTTCCACCCGGGTTACCAGGCCGTACACCGCGAGGCCAGTCGCTTGTTGGGCGATCATGCGATCGTGATCAAGGGTGATGGTGGCGAAATCGAGGTGAACCCGGATGTGCTCAGCCATCTCTACGGCACCACTGACGGCAAAGCCTGGGACGAAGAATGGCCTGCCCTGAGCGAGCGGCGCCACGTCAAGCCGGCAACGCTTGAGCCTGAGCACATGCTGGCCTTCTGGCGAGGTGAGGTTGAAGACAGCTATGCCCAAAAAGCAGTGCTGGCCACCATGGCACTGGCGCTTCGTGGGTTGGGGCAAGACCGCGAGCAGGCGTTTGCCCGCGCGCAAGCGTGGTGGGCTGATCGCAATCGATCGATTTAACCGATCATACCGCCCCACTCTTTGCGCTATTGCTTCGAACGTCTTTCTCTAGACTGGGCTCCAAAGACAAATCGCTTTTGTTAAGGAGCTCATCATGGGCCTGTTGGTCGACGGTCGCTGGCATGACCAGTGGTACGAAAATGGCAAGGATGGCGCGTTCAAGCGTGAGGACTCACAGCGGCGCAACCCATTGCCTGCCGCTGAGCCGGGGCGTTACCACCTGTATGTTTCGCTGGCCTGCCCCTGGGCTCATCGCACGCTGATCATGCGCGCGCTCAAAGGCCTCGAGCCGCTGATCGACGTGTCGGTGGTCAGCTGGTTGATGCAAGGTGACGGCTGGACCTTCGACCGCCAGAACGGCTCTTCGGGCGATCACCTCGACGGGCTCCAGTACCTGCACCAGCGCTACACCCAGGACGACCCTCATTACACCGGGCGCGTGACCGTACCGGTGCTGTGGGACAAACAAGAGAACCACATCGTCAACAACGAGTCGGCGCAGATCGTGCGGATCTTCAACCATGACTTCAATTCGCTGACCGGCAACCTGCTCGACTTCTACCCGCAACCGTTGCGAGCGGACATCGACGCCTTGAACGAACGCATCTACCCGGCCATCAACAACGGCGTTTACCGCGCAGGCTTTGCGACGACACAGCAGGCCTACGAAGCGGCCTTCGACGAGGTGTTCAGCGAATGGGATCACCTCGAAGATGTGCTTAGCCGACACCGCTACCTGGCAGGCGAGTACCTCACCGAGGCCGACGTACGCCTGTTCACCACGGCGGTGCGCTTCGATGCCGTTTACCACGGCCATTTCAAGTGCAACCTGCGCCGTCTGAGCGACTACCCCAACCTGACCCACTGGCTGCGCGAGTTGTATCAATGGCCAGGGGTAGCCGACACGGTGAACATGCAGCACATCCAGAACCACTACTACCTCAGCCATACCACCATCAACCCCAATGGCATCGTGCCAAAGGGGCCGCTGCTGGACTTCAGGCTGCCCCATGATCGCGCACGCTTGCCCGGCAAGGGTATATGGGGTGGGAGCTGAACTAGCCTGTGCCCTGCCCAGACCGAATCAGTCGCGCATGAACCCGCCATCGACGTCCATGATCTCGCCGGTCACGAACCCGGCCTCCCGCGAGGCCAGGAAGCATACGGCGGCGGCGATGTCGCGGGGCGTGCCGGCGCGGCCAAGCGGCATCTGTGCGAGCACTTCGGCCCTGGCCTGAGGCGCCAGCGCGCTGGTCATCTCGGTGTCGGTCAGTGCCGGCGACACGGCGTTGACGGTGATGGCATAGGGGCCGGCTTCTCGCGCCAGTCCTTTGGTCAAGGCGATCACCGCGCCTTTGGCCGCCGCGTAGCAGCTATTACCCAGCAAGCCACCCCCACGCTTGCCTGCCACCGATGCGATATTGATGATGCGCCCGCTTTGGCGCGCCATCATGCCCGGCAGCACGGCCTTGGCGCAGAAAAACACGCTGTTCAGGTCAATGGCCATCACCCGGTTCCATTCCGCGGTGGTGACCTCCAGCAAAGGGCCAGTCGAGACGATGCCTGCGTTGTTGACCAGGATGTCGACCCCTCCCAACAAGGCTTCCACCTGGTTCACCATGGCCTGAACCTGAACCTCATCGGCAACATCCGCTCCCACGCCAACCGCCTCGATCCCGGCTTCTCGCAACCGAGCCGCAGCCGCCTCGGCCGCCTCGGCATCCAAATCGCACACCCCTACTCGGGCACCGGCCTGGCCCAGTGCCGTGGCGATCGCATGACCAATGCCACGGGCGGCGCCCGTTACCAGGGCCGTGCGGCCGGTCAGGGTGAAATTGAGTGCAGCATGCACAACGGGAGTGCTCATGGTCGTCATCCATCGAAAATGGCCGCAGCCAGGCGCGCCTGCTCATTGGCAGCAGGCGGTCGTCTAAGGTACTGGAGGGTCAGGGCATCACGCGGTGCCGCAGGCGCCGAGCGCCAACTGCTCCTTGAGCGGGGGAATGTCCAGCCGGCGCATCACCCGGTACAACGAGGGCCGGCAGATCCCCAGAGCGCGGGCCGCCGCCGACATGTTCCAGCGGCAGCTCTGCAAGGCCTGTAACACCTCACTGCGCTCATCGCCTGAAGGCGCCGCCCGGCGGATGGGCGTGATGTTGGCAGGCAACGCAGCCGGGGTCTGGCACTGCTCGATGAAGTCCAGCGGCAGATCGCTGCGCAGCATTCGCGGGCCTTCCATCACGGCGCAGGCGTAACGCACGACCGCCCGCATCTGGCGCAGATTCCCCGGCCAGGAGTGGGCCATCAGCAAGCTCCACACCGGCGCCAGTACCTGGCGTGGATCACAGCCTGGCAATTCATGGGCCACCATGTTGCACAACAGCTCGCCACGGTCCTGGCGCTCGCGCAGCGGCGGTAACTGCACCACGCCCGTGGCGATGCGATAGAACAGGTCCTCGCGGAAACTGCCCTCGGCAACCCGTGCCGAGAGGTCCTGGTGCGTCGCGCAAACCAGCGCAAAGTTGACTGGGATGCTGCGCTCGGCACCCAGGGGCGTTACCTCACGTTCGGCAATCACCCGTAGCAGGCGCGTCTGTTGTTCCAGGGGCATGTCGCCGATTTCATCGAGAAACAGCACGCCGCCATCGGCTTGCTGAACCTTGCCTTTCTTGCCGCCCGGTAAAGCACCCGAGAACGCCCCGCGGCTATAGCCGAACAGCTCGCTTTCGATGAGGGTTTCGGGAATGGACGCGCAATTGAGCGCCACCAGTTGTGCACCGCGGCGTTGACTGTGCGCGTGCAGGGCGCGGGCGAGAATTTCCTTGCCGGTACCAGTCTCTCCGCGGATCAGTACGGCAATGCCACGCTCCATCAGCCGCAAGGCCCGGTTAAAGGCTTGACGCACCACAGGGTCACTGTCTTGAGCGATGTTGCACGCCTCTACGACGGGTTGGGGCGCACGAACGGCAGGGTTACAAGCGGTCATTAGCGTCACCTTTTTCTTGTTCTATAGCTTTTGACTATGTCGACTGGCGGGCTTGTGACGCCGCCTCGGCCGAATGACGTTGCACGGTTCACATTAGGGAGGCGCAGTTATATTTTCCAATACATAATCATGCATCGACTGATACCTTCGAGAGCATCATGATTGAGCTCAGGCATCTGCAGTACTTCCGCACGCTGGCCGAAACCCTTCACTTCGGCCGAGCGGCCGAGCGCCTGCATATTTCACAGCCACCGCTGTCGCGGCAAATTGCGCTTCTGGAGGAAGAGCTTGGGGTCAAGCTGTTCGACCGCTCCCGGCGCAGGGTCGAGCTGACGGAGGCCGGCCAGCGCTTCTACCTCGATACCGGCACGGTGTTCGCAGCCTTCGAGCAAGCCAAGCGCAATGCACTGGCCGCCGCGCGCGGTGCGGCAGGGGCACTTTCCGTGGGGTTCATGATGTCCACCGCTTACAGCATCACACCGGCGATCACCCGCCGTTATGCCGCGCTGTTCCCCCAGGTGAACTTGAAGTTGACCGAGACGCTGCCATTGGACCTGGCCCAGGACATTACCAGTGGCAACAAGGATGTAGCGATCATGTACCGGCCTCAGGACTGCACAGGCCTGGAAACCGTCACGCTGTACCGCGAGGAAATGACCCTGGTACTGCCGCCCGGCCACCGCCTGGCCGAGCAAACCGTCGTGGAGCCACGTGAGCTTGCCGGTGAAACCTTCATCATCGTGCCACGGCGTATTGCCCCTGCCCTGCATGACATGATCTGCAACTACTGCCTACAGCATGGAGTCACCCCCAACATCGGCCTTGAGATCAACATGCAGCAGACCATCGTCAACCTGGTGGGCGAAGGCCTGGGGGTGGCGATGGTCCCCCGGTCGATGCGCAACATGCGCCTGGCCAGTACCAGCTTCAGGCCCCTGCGCGAAGCACCGGTGATCGAAGTGGTGGCCGTGTGGAAGGCCGACAATCACAACCCCTGCATCGCCACCTTCGTCGAAACGGCCTTGCAAGCCGGGGAACAGGCGACCCGAGAGGATGAGGCGCAACGCGGTTCAGAGCAGTGAGTATCTGGTCTGGAGGCCGGCGACCGGCCATGTGGGGCTGAAATCCTGGGGCCGCTGTGCGGCCCATCGCGGCGCGAGGCCGCTCCCACAGGTATTTGAGCTGCGCCCCAAATGTTGGACATCCGTCCACATTTGGGGCGCAGCTCAGACTTTGCTCTCTGTGGGAGCGGCCTCGCGCCGCGATGGGCTGCACAGCAGCCCTAGAATTTCGGCATTCACACCGGTCCAAACCCGTTTACCGCTACGACCCCGCCACCTCTCCCACGCTGCCCCCGCTTAAATCTCCAGAATCCCGGACGCCATGAACCCCCCATCCACCGGGATCACATGCCCACTGATGTAAGACGCATCATCGGACGCAAGAAACGCCACCGCCCCCGCCATCTCCGCCGGTGTGCCGTAACGGCGCAAAGGCACCGCACGGGCATAGGATTCGCGTGTCGCCGCAGAATGCAGTGCCTGTGTCAAAGGCGTGTCCACTGGGCCCGGGGCAATGCCGTTGACCGTGATGCCATGTTCGGCCAGCTCGATCGCCATCTGCCGAGTCAGGCCGATCACCGCTGCCTTCGACGTGCCATACGCAGTGCGCCCCATGCTCGCCCGCATGCCGCTGATGGAGGCAACGTTGATGATGCGCCCCCACCCGTGCTCGCGCATCACGTGCGCAGCCTGCTGGCTGCACAGCAGTGTGCCGGTCAGGTTGACGTTCATCAGCCGCTGCCAGCCTTCCAGGTCCGTGTCCAGAAACGACTGGGTGCGGGCGATACCGGCATTGTTGACCAGTACATCACAGCGTCCACAGCGTGCACGCAGCTCATCGAACAACGCCGTGATCGACGCTGCGTCACCAATGTCGATCGCCAGTGCCAAGGCATCGATGCCCTGCTCACGCAACCCCTCCACCCTGAGTTCGGCAGCCTGCAGGTCGATGTCGGCCACCACTACCGTGTGGCCATCATGCCCCAGGCGTTCGGCGATGGCCGCGCCGATCCCCATGGCCGCACCGGTGACCAGCGCCACGCGGCCCACGGCAGTTGCAGGCAAAGTCTTTTTTGCAAGTTGGCTCATGTCAGCGCTCTCTTAAAGGAAACCGATAGAAATCCATGGGAAACAGGCAACGATCACCAACGCCACCAGCAATGCCCCGAGGTACCCCCAGACGCGGCGAATGACATGATCGGACGACGTCTTGCTGATGGCGCAGGCAGCGTAGAAACCCACACCCAAGGGCGGTGCGAACAACCCGATGCCCATGGCCAGGATCACGACCATGGCGTAGTGCACCGGGTGAATGCCGAGCATTTCGGCCAGGGGGAACATCAGCGGGCCGAACAGCACGATGGCCGGGATACCCTCCAACACACTGCCCAGAATCAGGAAGGTGAGGATGGTGACCACCATGAAGCCCATCACCCCGCCTGGTATTTCCTCGATCAGTTCCACCAGCGACTGCGAGAAGCCCGACTGCGTCAGCGCCCAGGCCATCGCCGAGGCCATGCCGATGATCAGCAGGATCGCCCCGGACAAGGCCGCCGCTTCCAGCAACATCGGGTACAAGCGGCGCCATTCGATATGGCGCATGAACAGGTGCATCACCAGCCCCACCAGTACCACGTAGGCCACACCAATGGTCGAGACCTCGGTAGCGGTGGCCGCCCCTTCCAGCACCGCCACCCGGATCAGCAACGGCAGCGCCAGGGCCGGCAGGGCAATCAGGAACGTCTTGGCCACGCGGGACAAAGGTGCCCGCGCAATCGCCGGCGCCTCGTCCTTGCGCGAGCGCCACCAGCACACCACCGCAATGGCCAGGGTGGCCACCACCGCAGGCATCAACCCGCCGATGAACAGCGCCGTGATCGACACGCTGCACACCGCACCGATGGTGATCAGCACCAGGCTCGGCGGTATGGTCTCGGTCATCGCCCCCGTGGCCGACAACAGCGCTGCCAGCTCTTCAGGCTTTGAGCCGCGCCGCTTCATTTCAGGAAACAACGCCGGGGCCACTGCGGCCATGTCGGCAACCTTCGACCCTGAAATACCCGACACCAGGAACATCGCCCCCAACAGCACGTACTGCAGACCGCCACGCACGTGCCCCAGCAGCGAAGCCATGAAATCGATCAGCGTGCGGGCCATGCCCGACAATTGCAGCACCACACCCAGCAACACGAACAGCGGCACGGCCAGCAGGACCATGTGGGACATGCCCTCGTCCATGCGGCCGACCACGATCGACAGGGGCGCGTGGGTCGCCAGGGCCAGGTAGGCCATGGTCGCCGTGCCGAACGCAAAGGCGATAGGGATGCCGCCAAACACGCAGGCGCCCAGCAGCACCAGGAAGAACACCACCAGGTTGTAATTGCCCATCGCTGCCAGTATGGGCTGCGCCAGCCACAAGGCCGCGGCCACCGTGGCCACCACCGCCAGCCCGGCCATGAACTGGCGCACGGTCGAATAACGGGCCATACGCGCGACGGCCGCCAGCAGCATCAGCACAGCCCCTACCGGCAGCGCTGCAGCACGCACGCCGTCTGGAATCCCCAGCGCCGGTGTGGTGATCCACATCTGTTCATGGGAATGCTGCATGGCCGGCGAGATGATCATCGCCACGAACAGGCAGACGATCAGCGCCGACAAGGTTTCGCTGAATCCGCGCCAAGCCTGCGGCAGCTTGTTGACCAGCGCCGACATGCGCATGTGCTCGCCACGGTCCAACGCCAGCACCGCGCCGAACATGGCCAGCCAGATGAACAGTGACGAGGCCAGTTCGTCGGACCAGACCAACGGGCTATGCAGCACGTAGCGGGCAATCACGCCGGCCAGCAGCACGAAGGTCTCGATCACCATCAGGGCAACCGCGATCACGCCCACTAGGCGCATGGCCCACTGGTTGAGGCAGATGAGCACCCGGGCCGGCAGGCGCTGCGAAACGGTGGAGGCCGGTAGCGCTGGCGCGCGCATCACGCCAGCTTCCCGGCGTATTGCTCAAGGATGCCCCAGGCCTGGTCGCCGAACTTGTCGTGCCACTGGGCGTAGTAATTAGCACTGCGCAGCTTGTCGCGAAACGGATCGGCAGGCGCCTCGACCAGTTCCAGGCCTTGCCCTTTCAAGGTATCGCGGGTACTGCCCTCGAGCTTGGCCAGGTCCTGGCGTTGACCCATCACCGCCGCGTCGATGTGCTTGCGCAGGATCGCCTGCATATCCGCCGGCAGGCGCCCGATCGAGGCACTGTTGCCGAGCATCCAGAAGCCATCCCACACGTGATTGGTCAGCGAGCAATACTTCTGCACTTCATACAGCTTGGCCGTCGACACCAGGGTCATGGGGTTCTCCTGCCCTTCGACGATGCGGGTCTGCAAGGCCGAATACACCTCGGCGAAGTTGATGCTGGTCGGCGCAGCATCCAGGGCGCGGAAGATCGACATGATGATCGGGCTAGGCGGAACACGCAGCTTCATGCCGCGCAGGTCGTCCGGGCTTGCGACCGGCCGGGTGCTGGTGGTGGTGACGCGAAAGCCGTTGTCCCACATGTGGTCGAATGCGAACAGGGTGCCGGTCTTGGCGATCTCCGCACGCACATGCTCGCCCAAGGCACCGTCCATGGCGCTCCACACTTGCTGGTAGTCCTTGAACGCAAAGCCCACAGCGCTGATCTGCACCGATGGAACCAGGGTGCCCAGGATCACGGGCGAGAGGGAAAACAGATCGACCGCACCGGAGCGCACCTGAGCAAGGGTATCGGTGTCGCTGCCCAGCTGGCTGCTTGGAAACACCTGCACCACCAACGCGCCGTTGGTCTCCTCCTTGATGGCCTTGGCCATGGCCCGAGCACGCACGTTCATGGGGTGGCTGATGGGCAGGTTGTTGGCAAACTTGAGTTTGAAGTCGGCAGCCCGGGCGCCAGTGCTGTAGAGGCCCAGGCCGGCAGCGGCGACGGCGGCCGATGCCAGGGAGGCCGTCTTGATGAAGGAACGGCGGGTGAAATCGCTCATGAAGCTCTCCTGACCTATTTGTTCTTATTGATCGAGTGGGATACGGCGATGGTGCAGATGACATTGCAATTGAGGTGCCACACTCAAGCGGGTGCACGGGATAGCGTAGTGGGCATCCACAAAGCGCGCTTAACTGACTGATTTTGAAGTGCTAAATAAAATCTCCTGGGGCATGGTGCTGCGCCAATGGGCATTTCGGGCCTGCTTGAGGGTGTAACAGGTGTCTCCCTTGAGTGTCGCCTGCCACGTCACTGCGACACCTGTAGCACGTGTTCGCTACCCGCAGCCACCGTCGAACGTGCCACGAATGCGCATGGCAGAGCGCTTGCCGCAGGCCTGGCACCGTTCTTGCCATCGACCTCGCCAACCCCGAGCGAGGATTACTCTCATGCATTCACCCCTCATCAACGGCTGGTACCACGCCCCCTTCGGCAAGTTTCCCGACATCGACCCCGAGCGCATGATGGCTGACGCGGCCCTGGGCGCCCTCGACCACGCAGGGCTCGATGCGCAGCAGATCGATTCGGTACACGTAGGCCACTTCAATGCAGGGTTTCTCTACCAGGACTTTCCATCCGCGCTGCTCGCCAATCACTTGCCAGCGCTGCGTTTCACCCCGGCCGTGCGCGTGGAGAACGCCTGTTCCACCGGTTCGGCAGCCATTCACTCGGCCTTGCACGCCGTACTGAGCGGACAATCGCGCCATGCCCTGGTGGTGGGTTTTGAAAAAATGAACAGCCTGCCTACCGCCGAGGTGGGCAAGATCCTGCTCAAATGTTGCTACACCCCCGAAGAAGCCAACATCGAGAACGGCTTTGCCGGGGTGTTCGGCAACATCGCCAGCGCCTACTTCGAACGCTACGGTGATCAGTCCGATGCACTGGCCATGATCGCCGCCAAGAACCACGCCAACGGCGCACTCAACCCGTATGCGCACATGCGCCGCGACGTGGGCTACGACTTCTGCCGCACACCTTCGGACAAGAACCCCTTCGTGGCGGGCCCCCTCAAGCGCAGTGACTGCTCGCTGATCAGCGACGGCGCGGCCGCCCTGGTGATCAGCAGGGGCGATCAACCGACCGGGGGCGGTCAAGCCGTTCGTTTTCGCGCGGCCGTCCAGGTCAACGACTACCTGCCATTGTCACGGCGCGACCCCACGGTCTTCGAAGGCGCTGCACGGGCCTGGCAGCAGGCGCTGAGCCAGGCGCGCCTCACACTGGACGACCTGTCCCTGGTGGAGACCCATGACTGCTTCACCATTGCCGAGCTGCTCGAATACGAGGCCATGGGCCTGGCCGAGCGCGGTCAAGGCGCACGGGTGATCGCCGAGGGCGTGAGCCGCAAGGACGGCAGGCTCCCGATAAACCCCTCCGGCGGCCTCAAGTCCAAGGGCCACCCCATTGGTGCGACCGGCGTTTCGATGCACGTGATGGCGGCCATGCAGCTCACCGGTCAGGCCGGCGACATGCAACTGCCGCGCGCAGACCGGGCTGGCGTGTTCAACATGGGCGGGGCGGCCGTGACCAACTACGTGAGCATTCTGGAGAGCGTACGATGAACGGAATCGACAATGTCATGAACCTGGGGGAGCTGCTGGGCCAGGTGGCTCGGCGTTTGCCTGACCTGCCGGGCTTCATTCGCGGCGAGCAACAGGTGTCCTGGCGTCAACTGCTGCACCGTGTAGACAGCGTCGCTGCCGCGCTGCGTGCACGCGGCCTGGGCAAGGGCGACCGCTTGCTGGTGCACTCGCGCAACAACCTGCCGCTGTTCGAAAGTGCCTGGGTGGCCTTTCGCCTGGGGATGGTCTGGGTGCCCACCAATGTGCGCATCACCCCCCCTGAAGCTGCCTACCTGGGCAGTTCCAGCGGCGCAGTGGCGATGCTCTACGACGAGGGCTTTGAGCATTACGTGGACGCTGTGCGCCAGGCATCACCGGCACTGCGGACCGTGATTGCCATGGCTGCGCCCCGCGCGGGTGAACTGGCCTACGATGCCCTGCTCGATGAAGGCGCCCCGCTTCAGCCTGGTTTTCGCCCGGCTGAGGTGAACTACAACGATCCGCTGTGGTTCTTCTACACCTCCGGCACCACCGGGCACCCCAAGGCAGGGGTACTGACCCACGGGCAAATGGCGTTCGTGGTCAACAACCACCTGGCCGACCTGATGCCCTGCCTGAGCCAGCAGTCACGCTCGCTGGTGCTGGCCCCCTTGTCCCACGGGGCCGGTATCCATGCACTGGTCAACGTAGCCCGGGGTGCTGCCTGCGTACTCCCTGTCGGGGACCGGCTGGACTGTGACGAGGCCTGGCGCCTGGTGCAGCAGCACCGTATCGACAACCTGTTCACGGTGCCGACCATCGTCAAGATGCTTACCGAAGACCCGGCCGTCAGCCGTTACGATCACAGCAGCCTGCGCTACGTGATCTACGCAGGTGCCCCCATGTACCGCGCCGACCAGTGCCATGCGCTACGCACATTGGGCAAGGTGCTGGTGCAGTATTACGGCCTAGGCGAAGTCACCGGCAACATCACGGTGCTGCCCGCCGACTGCCATGATGCCGACGATGGCCCTCAGGCCAAGGTCGGTTCCTGCGGCTACCCACGTACCGGCATGCAGGTGGCCATACTCGATGAGCAAGGCCGCGAGCTGCCCACCGGTACGGACGGCGAAATCTGCGTGCGCGGCCCGGCCGTGTTCGCCGGCTACTACAACAACCCCCAGGCCAATGCCGAATGCTTCCGCCATGGCTGGTTCCATACCGGCGATCTGGGGCATGTGGACGAGCACGGTTACCTGTTCATCACCGGGCGCGCCTCGGACATGTACATCTCCGGCGGCTCGAACGTGTACCCGCGCGAAGTGGAGGAAGCGTTGCTGACCCACCCTGCTGTCACCGAAGTGGCCGTGCTCGGCATGCCGGACGACAAATGGGGCGAATGTGGTTGCGCGGTGATCGTCACCACTGCCCAGGTCAGCGATGACCAACTGCTCGCGCACCTGGAGCCCCGCCTGGCACGCTACAAATGGCCCAAGCAGTTTATACGCTGGCATGAGATGCCAAAGTCCGGCTACGGCAAGATCGTCAAGAAACACATCCGCACGTTGCTCGAGACCAGCACGGAGCAACCGGCATGACGCCCCATTTCGAACTGCGCGGCGGGGTGCGCCACTTCAACCATGCAGGCCCGGCCCGCCTACCCAGGCTGCTCGACTGTGAAGTCGCGTGCAGCCAGGAGTTGCGCGTCGAGCTTGCCCCCGGCAGCCAGGTGGGCGAAAGCCTGCTGTCAGTGCTCGAGCGCTGTCGCTACCAGAGTGCAGTCGGCCGCGTGTTGTGGGGCAGCGCGTGCGCCTTGGCCTACCACCGCATGGTGACCACAAGCGACAGCCAACGCCCTTACGACTACGGCAAGCCCGTGGTGCTTACAGGCCCTGTCACCTTCATCAGTGGTGCATTGACTGTCGGCAGGGATGCCAGCGGCGCCCCGCTGCTGCATTGCCATGCCGGCATGCTCGACAGCCTTGGGCAACAGCACGGCGGGCATCTGGTATTGCAGCGAGTCGTGGTCGGTAGCGAACCCCTGGTACTGCGGCTATGCCTGTTCGAGCATGTCGCCTACCAGGTACAGCCAGACACCGAGACCCAATTCAACCTGCTGCACCCTGTGCTCAAGGAGGCCTCATGACACCTGCCCTGCCCTCTACTACCACGCAGGTCCAGCAAGGCCGTCTCGGGCGGCTGGTAGTCGCCCGCCTAAAGCCCAACGAGGATGTGATCGACAGCGCCGAAGCCCTCTGCGCCAGCCACGGCATCGCCTGCGCCGTGGTCCGTGGCGGGCTGGGCAGCCTGATCGACGGCGAACTGCGTTACCACGGCGAGCGCGGCCATCAAGCCATTCATGTACCCGGGCCTGGTATCGAGATCCTCAGCTTGAGCGGTGAGGTCATCGCCGGCCGAAGCCACCTTCAGGCAGTGCTCGCCGATGCCGACGGCAAGCTCTTCGCCGGCTGCCTGCAACGGGGTCGGAACCTGTCCTTCATTACCGTGGAGCTCACCCTGCAGGAGTGGCTGCCGGACTGACTGCCCACACTGCAGCACCCTTTGCGCCCGCTCTCTGGGCGCCTATCACCCTCAGGAAGAAAACAATGACAAGAAAGCCCTACGTGCCCCTGTACCTACTCACCTTGACCACCCTGGCCGTTCCGGCTGCCAAGGCGGCCTTCATCGAGGACGGCAAAGCCAACCTGCACCTGCGCAACTACTATTTCAATAACGATTACCGCGACCGCCCCGGCCCTGCCGGCCAAAGCAAGACGGCCGAATGGGCGCAGGGTTTCATGTTCGACTACAAGTCCGGTTTCACCGACGGCACCGTGGGGTTCGGCGTTGACGCCCTCGGCTTGCTGGGCCTACGCCTGGATGGCGGTGCAGGCAATCACCGAGGCAGTTCGATGATTCCGGATGCCAGCGATGGCAGCGCGGTGGACGAATGGAGTCGCCTGGGCTTGACCGGCAAGGTCCGTTTTTCCCAGACCGAGGCACGCTACGGCACGCTGCAACCGAAACTGCCGATTCTGGTGGCCAACGATGGGCGCTTGCTACCGCAGACCTTCGAAGGCGGGATCGTCACCTCGAAAGAAATCGATGGCCTGACCCTGACCGGAGGCCGCCTGGAGCATACCACCGGCCGGGGCTCGACCAACCGCTCAGGCCTGGCCGTGGCGGGGGGTACACGCGAGAGTAATGCGTTTGTGTTTGCCGGGGCCGATTACCAGCTCACCCCCGCCTTGAAGCTGCAATATTACGGCGCCCAGCTGGAGGATTACTATGTCCAGCATTTTGCGGGGCTCGTGCACACCTGGGCCCTGAGCGACAACCAGTCGCTGACCACCGACCTGCGCTACTTCAAGACCGACGCGGATGGACGCAACGACTCAGCCAGCGGGCGCGCGGCAGGGTATCGCGTCACCGGCCTGGGCGATACCGCAGGCAAAATCGACAATGATACCTGGAGTGCCATGTTCACCTACGCCATAGGTGGCCACTCGGTCTTGCTTGGCCATCAGCGTGTCTCGGACAGTGGCAACTTCGTGCAGATCAACCAGGGCAATACAGGCGAAGGCGCAGCTGGCTCGAGCCTGTATCTGTTCACCGACCGGCTGGTGACCAGTTTTACCCGTGCAGGTGAACGCACCACCTTCGGCCAATACAGCTACAACTTTGCGGCATTGGGCATGCCCGGCCTGATTGCCTCGCTCACCTACCTCAAGGGCACGCACATCCGCACCGCTGCCGGCGGTGACGAAAAGGAATGGGAGCGTGACATTGCCCTGGACTATGTGGTGCAGGACGGTGCGCTCAAGGGGCTGGGCTTGAGCTGGCGCAACGGCATGCTGCGCAGTGGGTTGCCCAGCGAGTGGGCACAGGATCAGAACCGGGTGACCGTCAGCTACACCGTGCCGTTGTTCTAGGGCACGGATGTCCGTGTTCAAGCAGCCTTGTGTGTGCTCAGCCTTGTGTGGGAGCGGCCTCGCGCCGCGATGGGGCGCGAAGCGGCCCCAGGATTTCAGCGTCGCCGCTAACGTTGCCGGGGCCGCTTTGCGGCCCATCGCGGCGCAAGGGCCGCTCCCACAGGAGGGCTGCATTGGATCTGCAGGCTTGAGGACCATGAGGGACAACTGCCTTGTTCACCCCCTCAAATCGTTCGCAGACTGTCAGCCGTGCTGTGCCCCCTCGAACCACGCCAGCTTCTCGCGCAGTTGCACCACCTCGCCCACGATGACCAAGGTAGGCGCATGCACTTCATGGCGTGCAACCAGCGCAGGCAAATCGGCCAAGGTGCCGGTGAACACACGCTGGTTGCGCGTTGTGCCTTGTTGGATCAACGCGGCCGGCGTGCTCGCTGCCCGCCCGTGGCGGATGAGTTCTTCGCAGATGGTCGGTAAGCCGACCAGGCCCATGTAGAACACCAGCGTCTGGGCAGGCGCGACCAAGTCGTCCCAAGGCAGGTTGCTGCTACCGTCCTTCAAGTGCCCGGTGACAAAGCGCACCGACTGGGCGTGATCGCGGTGGGTCAGCGGGATGCCGCCGTAAGCGGCACAACCGCTGGCAGCGGTGATGCCCGGCACCACCTGAAACGGGATGTTGTGCTCGGCCAGCTCCTCGATCTCCTCGCCGCCACGGCCGAAGATGAACGGATCACCGCCCTTCAGACGCAGCACGCGCTTGCCTTGCTGGGCAAGGTCCACCAATAGCCGGTTGATCTGATCCTGGGGAACGGCGTGCTCTGCACGACGCTTGCCGACATAAATGCGCTCGGCATCCCGACGGCACATGTCGATGATCGCAGGCGCCACCAGGCGGTCGTAAAGCACCACATCGGCCTGCTGCATCAACCGCAGCGCGCGAAACGTCAGCAGGTCCGGGTCTCCCGGGCCAGCACCGACCAGGTAGACTTCGCCGCCCTGCTGCACCGGCGCGCCATCGACCATCGTCTGCAGCAACCGCTCGGCCTCTGCGCCCTGCCCGGCCAGTTGGCGCTCGGCAATCGGCCCCTGGAAGACGGTTTCCCAGAAACCCCGGCGCTGGTTTACATCCGGGTACAACGACTTGACCGTATGCCGGAAACGCGCCGCCAACCCGGCCAACTCACCGTAGGCAGCAGGGATCCAGGCTTCGAGCTTGGCCCGGATCAGGCGTGCCAGGACCGGTGCATCGCCCCCGCTGGACACCGCGATCACCAAAGGCGAGCGGTCGACGATGGCCGGAAAGATGACCGTGCACAAAGCCGGCGCATCGACCACGTTGACCGGCAGGCTCAAGGCCTGGGCATCGGCCGATACCTGGGCATTGAGCCCAGGATCGTCCGTGGCGGCGATCACCAGCCGGCAACCTGTAAGGTCACCCGGCTGGTAACCGCGCACCAGCACCTGGCCACCGCCTTCACGCGCCATGCTGGCCAGCTGGCCATCGATTTCTGGCGCCACCACACGCAGCGCGGCGCCAGCATCGGCCAGCAGACGCGCCTTGCGCAACGCGATCTCGCCACCACCAACCACCAGCACCAAGGCGCCCTGCAGTTTGTGGAACAGCGGCAGGTAGTCCATTTAGCGGATCACCTCAACGCCACCCATATAGGGCTTGAGCACTTCGGGCACCCGGATCGAGCCGTCGGCCTGCTGGTAGTTTTCCAGCACCGCGACCAACGTGCGGCCCACGGCCAAACCGGAACCGTTGAGGGTGTGCAC
This sequence comes from Pseudomonas sp. WSY_20, assembly GCF_043104335.1. NCBI lineage: Bacteria > Pseudomonadati > Pseudomonadota > Gammaproteobacteria > Pseudomonadales > Pseudomonadaceae > Pseudomonas > Pseudomonas sp. WSY_20. Next base: position 101,260 of record NZ_JBICKP010000017.1, on the reverse strand, counting down.
CAGTTCCGGCTTGCCGGTCTCCGGGTTGCGCCAGCGCGCTTGCATGCGGCGGGCCTGGAAGTCGCCGCAATTGGAGCACGAGCTGATCTCGCGGTATTTGTCCTGGCTGGGCACCCACACTTCCAGGTCAAAGGTCTTGACAGCGCTAAAGCCCATGTCACCGGTGCACAGTGCCAACACGCGGTACGGCAACTCGAGCAGCTGCAGCACACGCTCGGCATTGGCCGTCAGGCCTTCGAGCGCTTCCATCGACTTGCCGGGCTCCACCACCTGCACCATCTCGACCTTGTCGAACTGGTGCTGGCGGATCATGCCGCGCGTGTCTCGGCCCGAAGCACCGGCTTCACTGCGAAAGCACGGCGTGTGCGCCACGAACTTGAGCGGCAGTTGCTTGGCGTCGAGAATTTCCCCAGCCACCAGGTTGGTCAGGGACACCTCGGCGGTCGGGATCAGGTAGAAGTCCGCCTCGCCTTCGCGGGTGATCTTGAACAGGTCTTCCTCGAACTTGGGCAACTGGCCAGTGCCCTGGAGGGCTGGCGCCTGCACCAGGTACGGGGTGTAGTGCTCTTCGTAGCCATGCTCACCGGTGTGCAGGTTGATCATGAACTGCGCCAGTGCGCGGTGCAGGCGTGCGATTGGGCCGCGCAGTACGGCAAAACGCGCGCCAGACAGCTTGGCCGCCGCTTCGAAGTCCAGGCCGCCGCTGAGTTCGCCCAGGGCGACGTGGTCCTTGATCTCGAAATCGAACGACTTGGGCGTGCCCCAGCGACGCACTTCGACGTTCTCGTCTTCGCTGGCACCGACCGGCACACTGGGATCGGGCAGGTTGGGAATGGTCAGCACGATGCTGTCCAGTTCTGCCTGGATACCGTCCAGCTCGGCTTTGCCGGCGGCCAGCTCATCGGCCATGCGCTCCACATCAGCCATCAGCGGGGCAATGTCCTCGCCCTTGGCCTTGGCCTGGCCGATGGATTTGGAACGGGCATTACGCTCGGCCTGCAGTTGCTCGGTACGGGTCTGCACCGCCTTGCGACGCTCTTCCAGTGATTCGATGCGCGCGACATCCAGGCTGAAGCCACGGGAGGCCAGGCGATCCGCCACTTCCTGAAGTTGGCCGCGTAACAGTTTGGAATCGAGCATATCGTTCTCTCGTTATGTGTAGGTGTTGGTCAGAATCGAGTGAGGGACAATCCCGCCCAGGTCGCGAGCAGCCCGCCCACGACACTGATGGCCGAATAGCCCAACGCCAGAGGCACCTGCCCGCTTTCCAGCAAGCGTACGGTGTCCAGCGAAAAAGAGGAAAACGTGGTCAGGCCGCCTAGAAACCCCACGATCAAACCAGCCCGCAACTCGGCCGGGACCATGGGTTTGTGCAGAAACAGGCCATACAGCAGGCCGATCAACAGGCAGCCCACCAGGTTGACGGCAAGCGTACCCACATAGAAGTGCCGAGGCCAGTGGGCGACCACCCAATTGCCTGCGGCAAAGCGCAACAGAGTACCGGCGATACCGCCGGCACTGACGGCGGCGATCAGCGTGATCATGGCTTTCTCCGCTGTCGCGGGCTACAGCGATCAAGATCGGCCAAGTGCCGGAGTTTTTCGCCAATCTTGAGCTCGAGCCCGCGCGGCACGGGTTGGTAATACTGGCGTGGCTCCAGCGCTTCGGGAAAGTAGTCTTCACCGGCCGCGTAGGCATCCGGTTCGTCGTGGGCATAGCGATACTCATCGCCGTAACCCAGCTGTTTCATGAGTTTGGTTGGCGCATTGCGCAGGTGCAGCGGCACCTCCAGCGAACCATGCTCGGCCGCCTCGCGCAGGGCGGTCTTGAAACCGACGTAAACGGCGTTGCTCTTCGGGGCGCAGGCAATGTAGGTGATGGCCTGTGCCACTGCCAGCTCACCTTCAGGGCTGCCCAGCCGCTCCTGCACGTCCCAGGCAGCCAGGCACAGGCTCAGGGCGCGGGGGTCGGCGTTACCGATGTCTTCGCTGGCCATGCGCACCACCCGGCGCGCAATGTAGAGGGGGTCGCAGCCGCCATCGAGCATGCGCGCAAACCAGTAGAGCGCCGCGTCAGGGTCCGAACCCCGTACGGATTTATGCAACGCCGATATCTGGTCATAGAATGCTTCCCCGCCCTTGTCGAACCGGCGACGACTGTCTCCCAGCAGGCTTTGCAGCAGATCGACGTCGATCTCACTGCCGTCCTCGGCCAGGTCAGCAGCATTTTCCAGGAGGTTGAGCATGCGCCTTCCGTCACCATCGGCGGCAGCCCTGAGCATGTCGAAGGCCTTGTCGCCAACGCGCAAGTGACGTTTGCCTAGCCCCCGCTCCTCGGTGAGGGCGCGGTCTACAAGCTTGCGCAGCGCAGGCTCATCCAGGCTCTTGAGCACGTAGACACGCGCCCGTGACAACAGCGCGTTGTTCAGTTCGAAGGACGGGTTTTCGGTGGTAGCCCCGATGAACAGCAAGGTGCCGTCTTCCACGAAAGGCAGGAAGGCATCCTGCTGAGACTTGTTGAAACGGTGCACTTCGTCGACGAACAGGATGGTACGACGCCCGTACTGGCCGGCCTGCTGCTTGGCCACTTCCACCGCCTGGCGGATTTCCTTCACGCCCGCCAGTACCGCCGACACCGTTTCGAAATGCGCATCGCAAAATTGCGCCAGCAGCCGCGCCAGGGTCGTCTTGCCAACCCCCGGCGGGCCCCAGAAGATCATGGAGTGCAGTGCACCCTGCTCCAGTGCTTCACGCAGCGGTTTACCGCGGGCAAGCAGGTGCTCCTGGCCGACATACTCGTCCAGGTTGGACGGGCGCAGACGGGCGGCCAGGGGCTGGGCGACAGGTTCGCTTCGAAACAGGTCCATAACAGGCTCTGGTTACTCCTTGATGACGTCTGCACCTTTGGGGATGTCGAACTTGAAGGTACTGTCCGCCACCGCCTGGTTGGCCTTGACGCCATTGAACAGGATGTTGGTACGCTGGCCAACGCTGTCGATCAGCTGCATGTCATTGATCAGCCCCTTGCGGAACGATACACGCAGCGAGTCGAACAGGGTGTCCTTGGTCTTGGGCTTGAGGGTAAAGTCCATCACATCGCCCTGCTGACGGGAGACGATATCGAAGCTCTGGCTGATCTTCGACACATCACCGGAAAGCAGCAGCGCCGGCGTCTGGTTCAGGCGCACGTCGAGTTTCTTGACGGTAGCCTGCTCGAGGTCCGGGTCCCACAGGGTGACGTTCTTGCCGTCCGATACCACCACCTGCTCCTGGGGCGCATTGGTGTGCCAGTAGAACAGGCCTGGGCGCTTGACCGTCATCTTGCCAGACGTTTCCTGCAGGCTGGTGCCGCCTGCATCCAGGGTCAGCTGGGAGAAATTGGCTTCGATGGTCTGCGACTTTTCCAGCAACTGGGTCAGGCGCTGGACATCCTGCTCGCCGGCGAACGCCGAGACCGGGCCCAGGGCAAGGGCCGAAACCAACAGCATGCGAATAGCGCGCATGGGAATCCTCATTGAGCGTTGAATGGGCCGAGCACCACCGTTGGCGCCCGGCAGGGTGATATCAATCGCGTGGGCCGCCTGGAGCAATCACTTCCCGCGAGCCGTTGCTGTTCATCGGAGTGACCACGCCGGCCATCTCCATGGCTTCGATCATGCGGGCCGCCCGGTTGTAGCCGATCTTGAGCTTGCGCTGCACGGCGGAAATGGACGCGCGGCGGCTCTCGAGCACGAACTGTACAGCTTCGTCGTACAGGGCATCGCTTTCGGAATCGTCGCCATCACCACCGCCACTGCCACCTTCGAAGCCGCTGCCGGCTTCTTCAACACCGTTGAGGATGTCGTCGTTGTAGTCAGGGGCACCGCGCTGCTTCCACGCCTCGACCACACGGTGCACTTCATCATCGGACACGAATGCGCCGTGGACACGGATCGGCAGGCTGGTGCCAGGCGGCATGTACAGCATGTCACCGTGGCCCAGCAGCTGCTCGGCACCGCCCTGGTCGATGATGGTACGCGAGTCGATCTTGCTCGACACCTGGAACGCCATGCGCGTCGGGATGTTAGCCTTGATCAGGCCGGTGATCACATCCACCGACGGTCGCTGGGTCGCCAGGATCAAGTGGATACCGGCAGCCCGCGCCTTCTGCGCGATGCGCGCAATCAGTTCCTCGACCTTCTTGCCGACGATCATCATCATGTCAGCGAATTCGTCCACCACCACCACAATGGTCGGCAGCGTCTTCAACGCAGGCGGTTCATCCTCCATGCTTTCGCGGCGATACAGCGGGTCGTGGATGATTTCGCCGGCTTCCTGGGCATCCTTGACCTTGCGGTTGAAGCCCGCCAGGTTGCGCACGCCCATGGCGGCCATCAGTTTGTAGCGCCGCTCCATTTCCGCCACGCTCCAGCGCAGGGCATTGGCCGCGTCCTTCATGTCAGTGACCACGGGGCACAACAAGTGCGGAATGCCTTCGTAGATCGACAATTCGAGCATTTTCGGGTCGATCATGATCAGCCGTGCATCTTCGGGGCTGGATTTGAACAGGATCGACAGGATCATCGCGTTCACGCCCACCGACTTACCCGAGCCGGTCGTACCCGCCACCAGCAAGTGCGGCATCTTCGCAAGGTCGGTGACGACCGGTTTGCCGCCGATATCGTGGCCCAGGGCCAGGGTAACCGGCGACTTCTGTTCGTCGTACTGCGGGGTGGCAAGTACTTCGGAGAAGCGCACCATCTGGCGATTTTCGTTGGGAATCTCGATACCCACAGTGGTCTTGCCCGGGATCACCTCGACCACCCGCACACTGGTCACGGCGAGCGACCGCGCCAGGTCCTTGGCAAGGTTGGCGATGCGGCTCACCTTCACCCCGGCGGCCGGTTGGATTTCGTACCGGGTAATCACAGGCCCTGGATGAATGGAGTCCACCGCTACCTCGACACCAAACTCCTTGAGCTTGATTTCCAGCAGTTGACCAACACCAGCCAAGGACTCGGGGGAATACTCGATCTTTTTCTGTTCAGCCGGGTCCAGGATTGAAATCGGCGGCAAGGTGCCTTCCACTGCGCTGTCGATGAATTGCGGCGCCGGGGTTTCTCTGGCGATGCGCTTGACTGGCTCGGGCGCCTTGGCAGCCGAGGGTGGCACGATGTTGGAGATCAGGGCCGGCGCGGCCGCTGCCGCGGGCGCCGAAGGCCGGGCCGGTGCCGGTTCGCGTGTGATCACAGGTTCGCGCTGCACCACCCCTTGCTCACGCGCAACCGGGTCACGCATCGTCACAGGCTCACCGCCCAGGGTCGGTTCGCGCGGCTCGGGCTGAGCAGGCGCAGGCTCGCGCTTGAACAAGCGTTCGCGCAGTGCAGGCTTGGCCGGCTCACGGGGTTCGGGCGCCACAGGCTTGGCCTTGACGACGGGCTCGTCCTCGCGCAGCTGCGCTTCCAGGCGCTTGCGTTCGTTACGCGCCTCCCACCAGCGCGAGGCCGCGCCCTGCACCAGTTCCAGCAGATCCAGCGTGATCTTGCCGGTCATGTCCATCACCTTGAACCACGACAGGTCGGTGAACACCGTCAGCCCGAACAGGAACAGGGCGATGAACATCAGGGTGCTGCCCTGCACGTTCAGGAAGTTGCGAGCCAGGTCGCCCAGGCTTTCGCCCAGGGCGCCGCCGGCCGAGAACGGGATGCTTGCCGGAGGATGGAAGTGGATATGGGCCAGCGCGGCCCCGGACAACACCAGGAATATCAGGCCTATCAACCGCCAGGAGAACAACCAGCCGCTCCAGTCCCAGGGCTGATGGCGCTGGCGGAAAATCTGCCAGGTCTTGATCGCCAGCAGCAACGGGAAGATGTAGGCGAAGTAGCCCAGCACCATGAACAGGATATCGGCGAAATAGGCGCCGGCTCGCCCGGCGGCATTCTGCACCTGGTCGACGGTGGCGGTGTGGCTGAAGGCCGGGTCCGAGGTGTCGTAGGTCAGCAGCGCCATCCACAGGTACAGGCACAGGGCGCCGACAGCGATCAGCGCACCTTCCTTGAGGCGGTAGTGCAGCTGCTGCCGCCACAGGGGTACGGGCAAGGGAGCTGGGGTTGCGGTGGATTTCTTCAAAACGCGTCTATTCCTGCGCATGGTGCGCGTCCAATAGTGATCGGCCAGGGCCGAAGCCAACGGATCACTACTTTTAACATTACTGCCCGCCAGCCGCCATGGCGGCACGCCGTCTGGGGATCTGGCCGGGGGCGACTTTCCAATAGCTGCAATTTGAGCACGCATTGTCTTCTGTGACAAAGGCTTATGCTGTGTTTTTGCACAGGTGTGACAGCAAATGTCGCCGATGGTGCCGGCCGTAGCTGCAATGTGTCCGAAATTGCCCAGATCACTGCGAGACACTGCCTACACCGGCCCTGCCCATGGCCCGCAGTTCAGCACGAGCCACCCGATCACTGGCGCAGCGATCAACCACGCAGCGCCCAATTGCGACCTCGAAGCGATTGACCCCATTTGCCCGTCGCGCCATGCTGGCCACCCCCCTCCCCTACCGCATGACCGACCATGTTGACCTGGCTGAAACGCGATTCCTTGACTTTCCCTGCGCTGGACCGCGCCTTGCAAGAGCCCAACGGCCTGCTCGCCGCAGGCGGCGACCTGACGCCCGAGCGGCTTGTCCAGGCTTACCGTCACGGCTGCTTTCCGTGGTACCAGGATGGCCAGCCGATCCTGTGGTGGTCGCCTGACCCGCGCACCGTGCTGGCGCCTGCTCGATTGCATGTGTCGCGTTCGTTGGCCAAATGGATGCGCCAAGGCCGCTACCAGGTCAGCTTCGACACCGACTTCGCCGCAGTCATCGCAGCCTGCGCGGCGCCGCGCGATTACACCAACGGCACCTGGATCACCGACCCCATGCGCATGGCCTACTGTGAACTGCACGCACGCGGTATTGCCCATTCGGTCGAAGTTCGCCAGGACGGTGAGCTGGTGGGCGGCCTTTATGGCCTGGCCATGGGGCAGCTGTTTTTCGGGGAATCCATGTTCAGCCGCGCGGACAATGCCTCGAAGGTTGGCTTCGTGACGCTGGTCCGGCACCTGGAAGCAGCCGGCTTCGTGCTGATCGACTGCCAGATGCAGACCGATCACCTGCAGAGCCTGGGCGCCCATGCCATCAGTCGGCGTGAATTCGCAGGCTACCTGGCACGCTACCTCGATCAGCCCAACACCGCCACCTGGGTTTGCTAGGCGCGTTTTCCACACCTGGCTTACACTTAGGCAAAGTCTCACCGAAGGGGTTGACCATGACAGAGCTGGCGCGGTTGAAGTTCTATGCCACTCAACCCCACACCTGCAGCTATCTGCCCGACGAGCAGGCCACCACGTTGTTCCTGGATCCCAGCCAGCCAATGGACGTTAACGTGTATGCCGACCTTTCGGAAATGGGGTTTCGCCGCAGTGGCGATCACCTTTATCGCCCTCATTGCCAGAACTGCAACGCGTGCGTGCCTGCGCGCATACCGCCGGCACGGTTTGTGCCCAGCCGTCAGCAGCGTCGAATTCTCAAGCGCAACGCCGATGTAACGGTGACCGCTGCACGTCCCGCCTTCAAGGAAGAGTATTTCGATCTGTACCGGCGCTACATCGAGGCGCGTCACGCTGATGGGGACATGTATCCACCCAGCCGCGATCAGTTTTCCACGTTTCTGGTTCGCCAATTACCGTTTTGCTGGTTCTACGAATTTCGCGCCAGCGGCCGGCTGCTGGCAGTCGCCGTCTGCGACCTGCTGCCCAATGGCCTGTCTGCCGTGTACACCTTCTACGAGCCTGATGAAGAGCGCCGCAGTCTGGGCCGGTTTGCCATCCTCTGGCAGATTGGCGAGGCGTTGCGACTCGATCTGGACGGCGTTTATCTCGGCTACTGGATCAAGAACTGCAAGAAAATGAACTACAAGACGCAGTATCGGCCTATCGAGTTGTTGATAAACCAGCGTTGGGTTGCCCTCAACTGAAAGCATTGGCTTGACACACAGTTTTCGGGCATAATCCACGCCACTTTTTTGCCCGGTGCGGTTATGCGTCGGGCCAACACTGGATCCGAGGGCTCTACTGCATGTCGAAAGAAGACAGCTTCGAAATGGAAGGCACTGTCGTCGACACCCTGCCCAACACCATGTTCCGCGTGGAGTTGGAAAACGGGCACGTCGTAACCGCGCACATCTCCGGAAAGATGCGCAAGAACTACATCCGTATTCTCACTGGCGACAAGGTTCGCGTCGAACTGACGCCGTATGACCTGAGCAAGGGCCGCATCACGTACCGTGCGCGCTAAGCTCCAGCCATGAAAAAGCCCGGCATGTGCCGGGCTTTTTTGTGCCTGTGTGGATAAGGAAGGGGCCGCATGCGGCCCCTGAGGCTTAGGCCACCTCGGCAGTGGTCTCGTAGTCGAAGACCAGTTCGCCATCGCGCAGGTCCACGTGCACCACACCACCGTGCTCGGCCAATTCGCCGAACAAAATCTCCTCGGCCAAGGGCCGCTTGATCTTGTCCTGAATCAGTCGACCCATCGGCCGCGCCCCCATCTGCACGTCGTAGCCCGACGCCGCCAGCCAGCCACGCGCCGCGTCGCTGACCTCCAGAAGCACGCGCTTGTCCTCAAGTTGCGCCTGCAGCTCGATGAGGAACTTGTCAACGATACTCTTGATGGTCTCGGTGCTCAGGCGGCCGAACTGGATGATGGTATCCAGGCGGTTGCGGAACTCCGGTGTGAAGCTCTTGCGGATGACTTCCATGGCATCGGACGCATGGTCCTGGTGGGTAAAGCCGATGGACGCCCGCGCAGCGGTTTCAGCACCCGCGTTGGTGGTCATGATCAGGATCACGTTGCGGAAGTCCGCCTTGCGCCCGTTGTTGTCGGTCAGGGTACCGTGGTCCATGACCTGCAGCAGCAGGTTGAAGACTTCCGGGTGGGCCTTCTCGATCTCATCGAGCAGCAACACGCAGTGCGGCTGCTTGGTGATGGCCTCGGTCAACAGACCGCCCTGGTCGAACCCGACGTAGCCAGGTGGCGCACCGATCAGGCGCGACACGGTGTGACGCTCCATGTACTCGGACATGTCGAATCGCACCAACTCGACCCCCAGCGCCTTGGCCAACTGACGCGCTGCCTCGGTCTTGCCCACGCCGGTAGGGCCGGCAAACAGGAACGAACCCACAGGCTTGTCAGGCGACTTGAGCCCTGCACGCGACAGCTTGATGGCGGTCGCAAGCGAATCGATGGCTGCGTCCTGACCGAACACGGTCAACTTCAGATCCCGCTCCAGGTTACGCAGCAACTCCTTGTCGGAACTGGTGACATGCTTGGGTGGAATACGGGCGATCTTGGCGACGATGTCCTCGACCTGAGGGACGTCGATCCGCTTCACGCGATTGGCCTCAGGCTGCAGGCGCTGGTAGGCGCCAGCTTCATCGATGACGTCGATGGCCTTGTCGGGCATGTGTCGGTCATTGATGTAGCGCGAGGCCAGCTCCGCCGCTGCGCGCAGCGCTTCGTCGCTGTACTCGATGTTGTGGTGGCTTTCGAAACGCCCTTTCAGGCCGCGCAGGATACCAACGGTGTCCTCCACGGAAGGCTCGCTCACATCGACCTTCTGGAAGCGCCGTGCCAGCGCCCGGTCCTTCTCGAAAATCCCGCGGAATTCCTGGAACGTGGTGGAACCGATGCAGCGGATTTCGCCCGACGACAACAACGGCTTGAGCAGGTTGGAGGCATCCATGACGCCGCCAGACGCTGCGCCGGCACCAATGATGGTATGGATTTCGTCGATGAACAGGATGGCCTGTGGCCGCTTGCGCAGCTCACCGAGCAGCGCCTTGAAGCGCTTCTCGAAGTCGCCGCGGTATTTGGTACCGGCCAGCAAAGCACCCAGGTCAAGGGAATAGACCACGCTCTGAGCCAGCAGATCAGGCACCTGGCCGTCGACGATGCGCTTGGCCAGGCCCTCGGCAATGGCAGTTTTGCCCACGCCGGCCTCACCTACCAGCAGGGGATTGTTCTTGCGGCGCCGAGCCAGGATTTGCGCCACGCGCTCGACTTCCTGTTCGCGCCCAACTAACGGGTCGATACGCCCGGCACGGGCCAACTCGTTGAGGTTGCTGGCGTAGGCGTCCAGTGGATTGCTCGAAGAGGTGGTTTCACCGCCCTCATCGTCCGGCATTTCCTGGTCGCTGTCCGAATGCGGCCCATGGCCGGGCACCTTTGAGATGCCGTGGGCGATGTAGTTGACCACATCGATGCGGGCCACGCTCTGCTGCTTGAGCAGGAACACGGCCTGGCTTTCCTGTTCGCTGAAGATCGCCACCAGCACATTGGCACCGGTGACCTCGCGCTTGCCGGAGCTTTGCACATGGAACACCGCACGCTGCAGCACGCGCTGGAAACCCAGGGTAGGCTGCGTCTCGCGGTCTTCGTCGCTGACGGGAATCAAAGGGGTCGTAGAATCGATGAACTCTTGCAGGTCATGCTTGAGCTTGTCGAGATTGGCGCCACAGGCGCGCAGAACGGTCGCGGCAGCCTCATTGTCAAGGAGCGCCAGCAGCAGATGCTCGACCGTCATGAACTCATGACGCTTCGAACGGGCCTCCTTGAAGGCAAGATTGAGGGTGACTTCGAGCTCGCGGTTTAACATAGCTTCACCTCATACCCAAGTGGTCGGCGATTAACCGTCCTTCTCGATTTCACAGAGTAGCGGATGCTGGCTTTCCCTGGCGTATTGGTTGACCTGCATGGCCTTCGTTTCGGCGATGTCGCGGGTAAACAATCCGCATACTGCCCGCCCCTCGGTATGGACGGTCAGCATGATCTTGGTCGCCAGCTCGCGGTTCAGATTGAAAAACGTTTCGAGCACTTCGACGACGAAATCCATCGGCGTGTAGTCATCGTTGAACAAAACCACCTTGTACATAGGTGGCGCCTGCAGGATCGGCTTGGCTTCCTGAACCGCCAGACCAGCGCCATCGTCCTCGTTGGATTGAGGGCGATCCTGATTGAATGTTAGTCGAATCTGGCTGTGTGCATGCATGGAAAGAATTTCATCACATCGACAGGATAAGGTTATGGGTTGACCCTGCAGCAAGCGGTACGGCCTGGCCGCTGCATGACCTTGACTATCGGCAAAACGGTGTTACAACCAATAGGAACACACCGTGGTCAAGAAAGATCCGCGCAGTCAACCCGATTTTTTCCGAAGGTTCGTATGCGGATGACGTGGATGATACTCCAGTGATGGAGTCCTTGCAGAGGGACATGGGGATGGCAAGCGGTAAAGTCAAGTGGTTCAACAACGCCAAAGGGTATGGATTCGTGGTCGAGGACGGCAAGAGCGAAGACCTCTTTGCCCATTTTTCCGCAATCCAGATGGATGGCTACAAGACACTCAAGGCCGGGCAGTCCGTTCAGTTCGATGTCATCCAGGGCCCGAAGGGACTGCATGCTGTCAACATCCGTACCGAGGAAGCCGTGCAGGCGCTGTCACGTGACGCGACGCCGGTAGCCAGCACTGTGGGTGCGTGACGCCCGTATTTCCATCCTCGGAGGATCGTACGCACGATGATCACCAGCGTGCGGCGTATCTGTACGCATGAAGTTACAACTTCTTCATCCAGACTATCCTTAGCGCCTGCACGGGCTGTGATGCAGCTCCGTGCGACAACCGGTCACATTGTCGCTACGTCTTTGGTCTTATAAATGGGCCGATATCACTCAGTCTTGATGATTAGGCTGATTGGTTTGATATACTGCCCCGCGACCGCAGGGTCACCGGGGCGATCCCTAGGAAAATGCGGACCGTCCCAGGCCATCTCAGGCCACTAAGCCCGGGTTGTTACCGCAGCTCGGCACTTGACGCTCGACTGATGCATCCACCATCACAGCTCGCAGCCTCTCGACTTTCCGCCCATGGCGCTGCCAGGGCGGTGCGCCTACCCGGTGCACCACGAGACTCGAGCACGCTCAGCACACAGAGAGTTAGCCCGCATGCCCACCCGTTCCAAGATCATCTATACCTTCACCGACGAAGCTCCCGCCCTCGCCACCTACTCGCTGCTGCCGATCATCGAAGCCTTCACCGCTTGCGCTGACATTGCCGTCGAAACCCGCGACATCTCCCTGGCAGGCCGTATTCTTGCAGCCTTCCCGGAGCAACTCGGCGCAGAGAAACAGGTAGGCGATCACCTGGCGGAACTGGGCCAGCTGGCCACCACCCCTGAAGCCAACATCATCAAGCTGCCTAACATCAGCGCCTCGGTCCCGCAGCTCAAGGCTGCGATCAAGGAGCTGCAAGGCAAGGGCTTCAACATCCCGGACTACGCCGACGAACCGGCTACCGCCGAGGAAAAGGAATCACGCACCCGCTACGACCGCATCAAGGGTTCGGCCGTGAACCCGGTCCTGCGCGAAGGCAACTCCGACCGCCGCGCACCGCTGTCGGTGAAGAACTACGCACGCAAGCACCCTCACAAGATGGGCGCCTGGGCGGCCGACTCCAAGTCGCACGTGGCTCACATGAGCCAAGGCGACTTCTACGGCAGCGAGAAGGCTGCACTGATCGAGGCTGACGACAGCCTGCGCATCGAGCTGGTCGGCGCCGACGGCACCACCACCGTCCTGAAAGAAAAAACTGCCGTCAAGGCAGCTGAGATCATCGACTGCGCCACCATGAGCCGCAAGGCCCTCAAGGCCTTCGTCGCCGAGCAGATCGCCGACGCCAAGGCATCGGGCGTGCTGCTGTCGGTGCACCTGAAAGCGACCATGATGAAGGTTTCCGACCCGATCATGTTCGGCGTCATCGTCGAAGAGTTCTATAACGATGTACTGGCCAAGCACGCTGCCGCCCTGGCCGACGTAGGCTTCAATGCCAACAACGGCATCGGCGACCTGTACGTCCGCATCAAGGACTTGCCAGCCGAGAAGCAGGCCGAAATCGAAGCGGATATCCAGGCCCTGTACGCCGAGCGCCCTGCCCTGGCGATGGTCAACTCCGATAAAGGCATCACCAACCTGCACGTGCCAAGCGACGTGATCGTCGACGCCTCGATGCCGGCCATGATCCGTGATTCGGGCAAGATGTGGAACAGCGCAGGCGAGCTGCAGGACGCCAAGGCGATCATCCCTGACCGCTGCTACGCTGGCATCTACCAGGCCACCATCGAAGACTGCAAGGCCAATGGCGCCTTCGACCCGACCACCATGGGCAGCGTGCCGAACGTTGGCCTGATGGCGCAGAAAGCCGAGGAATACGGCTCCCACGACAAGACCTTCCAGATCAAGACCGATGGCGTGGTGCGCGTTGTCGACACCAAGGGCAACCTGGTGCTGGAACAGCAGGTCGAAGCGGGCGACATCTTCCGCATGTGCCAGGTCAAGGATGCGCCGATCCAGGATTGGGTCAAGCTGGCTGTCAACCGCGCCCGCCTGAGCGATACCCCGGCCGTGTTCTGGCTGGACCCGGCTCGCGCCCACGACAGCGCCATGATCGAGAAGGTGCAGACCTACCTCAAGGACCACGACACGTCCGGCCTTGATATCCGCATCATGTCCCCGGTCGAGGCCATCAAGTTCTCCCTGGCTCGCATCCGCGAAGGCAAGGACACCATCTCGGTGACCGGCAACGTGCTGCGCGACTACCTCACCGACCTGTTCCCGATCATGGAACTGGGCACAAGCGCCAAGATGCTGTCGATCGTACCGCTGATGAATGGTGGCGGTCTGTTCGAAACCGGCGCTGGCGGCTCGGCACCCAAGCACGTGCAGCAGTTGGTGGAAGAGAACTTCCTGCGCTGGGACTCGCTGGGTGAATTCCTGGCCCTGGCCGCATCCCTGGAGCACCTGGGCAACACCTACGACAACCCACGCGCCAAGGTGCTGGCCCAGACCCTGGATCAGGCGACCGGCAAGTTCCTGGACACCAACAAGTCGCCTTCGCGCAAGGTCGGCGGCATCGACAACCGCGGCAGCCATTTCTACCTGACCCTGTACTGGGCACAAGCACTGGCAGCCCAGGACGACGATGCGGCCCTGAAAGCTCGCTTCGCTCCGCTGGCCAAGGCCTTGAGCGACAACGAAGAAAAAATCGTTGCCGAACTCAACGCTGTCCAGGGCAAGCCAGTGGACATCGGTGGCTACTACGCCCCTGACGCCGACCTGACTGCCAAGGTCATGCGCCCAAGCCAGACCCTGAACAGCGCCATCGCTGCCCTGTAAGGCTCGCTTGACGTAACCCACGAACCCCGGCCACGCACCGGGGTTCGTGCTTTCTGGGCCGCAGAACGGCCAACTCGCTCACCCTGGAGCATTGCATGACCTGGCACCCCCATATCACCGTCGCCACCGTTGTCGAAGACAACGGCAGGTTTCTGTTTGTCGAAGAGTTCAAGGCCGGGAAACATGTTTTCAACCAGCCTGCCGGTCACCTGGAACCCAATGAAACCCTGGCCCAGGCGGCGCTGCGTGAAACCTTGGAAGAAACGGCCTGGGAAGTCGAGCTGACCGGACTGGTTGGCATCTACCTGTATACGGCCCCGAGCAACGGCGTGACCTACCAGCGCATCTGCTTTGCCGCCCGCCCGGTCCGTCATCGGGTCGACAGCCCCCTGGACAGCGATATCGAGCGCGCCTTGTGGCTGACGCGTGACGAGCTGCTCGCCGACCCCGCGCGCTGGCGCAGTGAACTGGTGCCACGCTGCCTTGACGACTACCTGCAAGGCCCGCTGCACAGCCTCGACCTGCTGCGCGACTGACGCGCCGCTGCGGGTTTGGTAGTATCGGCGTTTTTCCTCTTGATCTACATCGGTAACCATGACCAGCCCAGCACTCAAAGACCCCGCCAAGACCCGCGTCATCGTCGGCATGTCCGGCGGCGTGGACTCTTCCGTCTCCGCCCTTCTGCTCATGGAGCAGGGCTACCAGGTGGAAGGGCTGTTCATGAAGAACTGGGAAGAGGACGACGGCACCGAATACTGCACGGCCCGTGAAGACTTGGCAGATGCCCAGGCTGTTTGCGACCGCATCGGCATCACCCTGCACACCGCCAATTTCGCGGCCGAGTACTGGGACAACGTGTTCGAGCACTTCCTTGAGGAATACAAGGCCGGCCGCACCCCGAACCCCGACATCCTCTGCAACCGCGAGATCAAGTTCAAGGCCTTCCTGGACTACGCCCTGTCCCTGGGCGCCGACCTGATCGCCACCGGTCACTATGTGCGCCGCCGCGACACGGGCGAGCTGACCCAATTGCTCAAAGGCCTGGACCCGAACAAGGACCAGAGCTATTTCCTGCATGCCGTGGGCGGCAAGGAAATCGCCCGCACCTTGTTCCCGGTGGGTGAGTTGGAAAAACCCGAGGTGCGCGCCATTGCCGAGAAACACGGCCTGGCCACAGCCAAGAAGAAAGACTCCACCGGCATCTGCTTCATCGGTGAGCGGCGTTTCAGCGACTTCCTCAAGCAGTACCTGCCGGCCCAACCCGGCGACATCGAAACCACCGACGGTGACGTGATCGGTCGCCATCATGGCCTCATGTACCACACCATTGGCCAGCGCCAGGGCCTGGGTATCGGCGGTCTGAAGGATGCCGGGGACGAGCCTTGGTATGTACTGCACAAGGACCTGACCCGCAATGTGCTCGTGGTCGGCCAAGGCAATGAACACCCTTGGTTGTTCTCCCGCGCCCTGCTGGCTTCCGAAATCTTCTGGGTGAACCCGGTCGACCTCGACAGCCCACGCCAGCTCACTGCCAAGGTTCGCTACCGACAACACGACCAGCAGTGCACCCTTCACCGCACGGCCACTGGTTATCGGGCCGTGTTCGATGAGCCGCAGCGCGCCGTCACGCCTGGCCAGTCGGTGGTGTTCTATGACGGCGAGGTCTGCCTGGGCGGCGGTGTGATCGAAGCAGCCGAGCCCTGGAGCCCACGCTCGTGAACCGCGTGCAGGAACAGTTGATCGCGCTGGGTGGCGTGTTCCAGGCGGCCGTGCTGGTGGACCGCATCGCCCGTACCGGGCAGGCCAGCGAAGCCGATATCGGCTGCATGCTGGGCAGCCTGCTGGTGCGCGACCCCAAGGATACGCTGGAGGTATTCGGTGGCGACGACCTGAACTTGCGCGACGGTTACCGCGCACTGGTCGGGGCGCTGGAGCGCGACCCCAGCAGCCTGCAGCGCGAGCCTTTGCGTTATGCCTTGTCAATGCTGGGCCTGGAGCGGCAGTTGAACAAGCGCGGCGACCTGCTCGAGACCATCGGCAACCGCCTGCCGCAGATCCAGTCCCAGGCCGACCACTTCGGCCTGGTGCACGAGAACGTCATCGCGTCGAGCGGCGCGCTGTACCAGGACACCTTGAGCACCTTGCGTCAGCGCATCCAGGTGCACGGCGACATGCGCTTCCTGCAACAGCCCAACAACGCCTCCAAGATCCGTGCGTTGCTCCTGGCCGGTATCCGCGCTGCACGGCTATGGCGTCAGCTGGGCGGGCACCGCTGGCAATTGGTGTTCAGCCGGCGCAAATTGCTCAAAGAGCTTTACGACATGATGCGCACAGCGCCCTGAGACCCGCCCACCTACCCAGGCGCGCAGACCCGAACCTTTTTGGCTGACCACATCCCTGGTAGGAGGGGCCTTGTGCCCCGATGGGCTGCACGGCAGCCCCGGCGCGCGCTCACAGAGATCAGTCATGGCGTTTTCCCCGCTACCGAATCGGTGCAGCGCCCGCTCAGCAAACCGAGCAGATTCAAGCAACCTTTGGTCAGCCCCCCGACTCCAGCGCATTTTTCATGTATGATATGCGCCCTCCAAAAGCCTGACTGTCCGAGAACACCCCATGCAGCTTTCTTCGCTCACTGCGGTTTCCCCTGTAGACGGCCGTTACGCCGGCAAAACCCAGGCCTTGCGCCCCATCTTCAGCGAATTCGGCCTGATCCGTTTCCGCGCCCTGGTCGAAGTGCGCTGGTTGCAGCGCCTGGCCGCCCACCCGCAGATCAGCGAAGTGCCGGCGTTCTCCGCCGAAGCCACCGCGCTGCTGGACAACCTGGCCACCGATTTCAAGCTCGAGCACGCCGAGCGAGTCAAGGAAATCGAGCGCACCACCAACCACGACGTCAAGGCGATCGAATACCTCCTCAAGGAGCAGGCCGCTCAACTGCCTGAGCTGGCCAAGGTCAGCGAATTCATCCACTTCGCCTGCACCAGCGAGGACATCAACAACCTGTCCCACGCCCTGATGCTGCGCGCCGGCCGTGACGAGGTGCTGTTGCCGCTGATGCGCCAGATCGCCGACGCCATTCGCGCCCTGGCCCATGCCCACGCCGACGTGCCGATGCTCTCGCGCACCCATGGCCAGCCTGCCTCCCCGACTACCCTCGGCAAGGAGCTGGCCAACGTCGTGTACCGCCTGGAACGCCAGATCGCCCAGGTCGCTGCCGTGCCGCTGCTGGGCAAGATCAACGGCGCCGTGGGCAACTACAACGCCCATCTGTCGGCCTACTCGCAGATCGACTGGGAGCAGAACGCCCGCGCCTTCATCGAAGACGAGCTGGGCTTGCAGTTCAACCCCTACACCACCCAGATCGAGCCGCACGACTACATCGCCGAGCTGTTCGACGCCATCGCGCGCTTCAACACCATCCTCATCGATTTCGATCGGGACGTGTGGGGCTACATTTCGCTGGGCTACTTCAAGCAGAAGACCGTTGCCGGCGAAATCGGCTCTTCGACCATGCCGCACAAGGTCAACCCCATCGACTTCGAAAACTCCGAAGGTAACCTGGGCATCGCCAACGCCCTGTTCCAGCACCTGGCCAGCAAGCTGCCGGTTTCGCGCTGGCAGCGTGACCTGACCGACTCCACCGTGCTGCGCAACCTGGGCGTGGGCTTTGCCCATAGCGTCATCGCGTATGAAGCCAGCCTCAAAGGCATCGGCAAGCTTGAAGTGAACCATGCCCGCATCGCGGCCGACCTGGATGCCTGCTGGGAAGTGCTGGCCGAGCCGATCCAAACCGTCATGCGTCGCTTCAACATCGAGAACCCCTACGAGAAGCTCAAAGAGCTGACCCGCGGTAAAGGCATCACGCCAGACGCCCTGCTCAGCTTCATCGATGGGCTGGACATGCCCGCCGAAGCCAAGGCCGAACTCAAGCAACTCACCCCCGCTACCTACATCGGTAACGCGGCAGCGCAGGCAAAACGCGTCTAACGCGCGCTCTGCGCCCAACGCCCGGCCTGGCCGGGCGTTTTTATTCCCGTCTGAAAATTACGTTTTTTCAATAGGTTGAAGATGAATCCTGATACTCCACTGCAGCTGCTGGGCGGCATTACGGCCCGTGAATTCATGCGCGACTACTGGCAGAAAAAGCCGCTGCTGGTGCGCCAGGCCTTCCCCGATTTCATCAGCCCGATCGATCCGGACGAGCTGGCTGGCCTGGCGCTGGAGGATGAAGTCGAGTCCCGTATCGTGCTCGAGCACGGCGCGCACCCGTGGGAGATGCGCCGCGGCCCGTTCAACGAGGACACGTTTGCCGAGCTGCCAGAACAGGACTGGACGCTGCTGGTACAAGCCGTAGACCAGTTCGTGCCGGAAGTTGCAGAGCTGCTGGAGAACTTCCGCTTCCTGCCCAGCTGGCGCATCGACGACGTCATGATCAGCTTCGCAGCCCCCGGCGGCAGCGTTGGTCCGCACTTCGACAACTACGACGTGTTCCTGCTGCAAGGCCATGGGCAGCGCAACTGGAAGATCGGGCAGATGTGCGACAGTGACAGCGCCCTGCTCGAACACAGCGACCTGCGCATCCTGGCCGATTTCGAGCAAAGCGGCGAGTGGACCCTGGAGCCTGGCGACATGCTGTACCTGCCGCCGCGCCTGGCTCACTACGGGGTTGCCGTCGACGAATGCCTGACCTACTCGGTCGGTTTCCGCGCACCGAGCGCCGCCGAGGTGCTCACCCACTTCACCGACTTCCTCGGCCAGTTCCTGCCGGACGAAGAGCGCTACAGCGACGCCGATGCACAGCCGGTCAGCGACCCTCACCAGATCCAGCATGATGCCCTGGACCGCCTCAAGGCCCTGCTGGACAAGCACATGGGGGACAAGGATTTGCTGTTGACCTGGTTTGGCCAGTTCATGACCGAGCCGCGTTATCCGGAGCAGATCGTTGGCGAAGAATTGTCCGAGCAGGAACTGCTCAACGCCTTGCAGCAGGGCGCCATCCTGATTCGCAACCCGAGCGCCCGTATGGCCTGGTCCGAGTTCGAGAGCGATTTGTTGCTGTTCGCCAGCGGACGTAGCTGCCCGCTGCCTGGAAAGCTGCGCGACCTGCTCAAGCTGGTATGTGCTGCCGACGCCTTGCATATCGAGAATCTCGGCCAGTGGTTGCAGGATGAAGATGCAGTGATGCTGATCCAGCAGTTGGTCAAGCAAGGCAGCCTGGGTTTCGCCGATGAATAAGATTCGGGTGCGCTTGGCCGATTGGGTCAAGGACAACGCCGACATTCGCCGCATCCGTGAGGCGGTGTTCGTCGCCGAGCAGCACATCCCGGTCGAACTGGAGTTCGACTCCGAAGACCAGGATGCCTTGCATTTCCTGGCTCTGGAGGGCGACTACCCGATCGGCACCGCGCGCTTGCTCGCCGATGGCACCATCGGCCGAATCTCGGTGCTCAAGGATTGGCGCGGCTTGAAAGTGGGCGACGCGCTGGTCAATGCCGTCATCACCGAAGCGCAAGGCCGTGACCTCAAGCCGCAACGGCTAAGCGCGCAGGTGCACGCCACACCGTTCTATGAGCGGCTGGGCTTCAAAGTGGTCAGCGAGGAGTTTCTCGAAGCCGGCATCCCTCACGTAGACATGGTGCGCGAGTCGCACTTGCCTTCGTGAAACGTGCCAGGCCTGCGTGCCTCTGAACCACGGCGTGCTGGGGTGATTGCCGCTCTTGTCCATACGGGAGCGGCTCGAGCTCACGTGCCCAGGTGTCCCGGTCAGAAGCTGCTTGCCGGCCGCAGGCTGACCGGTAGCCGTATTCAATCACGCTGATATCGCGCCAATCCTGTGCCGGCTCTAATCGGCCGGCACATCCGGATACGCCTTGCACTGTACATCCATCCACATAAAACTTGCCTACTTCGTTGCGCACCCGCATCCTAGCGCTCATATCCATCGATGAAGCGTCAGTGGCCATGCGGCTGTTTCTGTGTGAAAAACCCTCCCAGGCAAAAGACATCGCCAAAGTGCTCGGCGCCAATCGCAAAGGCGATGGCTGTTGGCAAGGCACCGACGTGTGCGTCACCTGGTGCATTGGCCATCTGCTGGAAACGGCCCCACCCGACAGCTATGACGAGCGCTACAAGCGCTGGACCCTGGCCGACCTGCCGATCATCCCGCAACAGTGGAAGATGCTGGTCAAGCCCAAGACCGCCAGCCAGTACAAGGCGGTTAAGCGTTTGTTGGGCGAAGCCCGCGAGTTGGTCATCGCAACCGATGCCGACCGCGAAGGCGAAATGATTGCCCGCGAGTTGGTCGAACACTGTCGCTACCGTGGCCCGGTACAACGCCTCTGGTTGTCCGCGCTCGATGATGCGTCGATTCGCAAGGCGCTGGCCCGCCTGCTGCCGGGGCAGGAAACCTTCAACCTTTACCACTCGGCGCTGGGCCGTTCACGTGCCGACTGGCTGATCGGGATGAACATGAGCCGGCTGTTCACGCTGCTGGGGCGTCAGTCCGGCTACCAGGGCGTACTCCCGGTGGGTCGTGTGCAAACGCCGACCCTGCGCCTGGTAGTGGACCGAGACCGCAGCATCGCACAGTTCGTACCCGTGCCCTTCTGGGCCATCGATGTCCGTCTAAGCCACGCCAACCAGGCGTTCATGGCCCAGTGGCGGGCGCCGGAGGATGCCTGCGACGACCAGGGTCGCTGCCTGAACCAGGCATTGGCGCAGCAAGCAGCTGCCGCCATCGAGCAGGCCGGTGTTGCCCAGGCCGTTAAAATTACAACGGAACGTGTACGCGAAGCCGCACCCCTGCCCTTTGACCTCGGTACCCTGCAAGAGCTGTGCTCGAAAAAGTTCGGCCTGGGCGCTCAGGAAACCCTGGATATCGCCCAGGCGCTCTACGAGACCCACAAGCTGATCACCTACCCGCGCAGCGACTGCGGTTACCTGCCGCTGAGCCAGCACGGGGAAGCGCCGGCCATTCTGGCGGCGCTGCAGCGGGCCGATGCCAGCCTGGCCCCCTTGCAACCTCATCTTGAGCCCCAGCGCCGTTCACGTGCCTGGAACGATACCAAGGTCAGTGCCCACCACGGCATCATACCGACGGTCGCCGCCAGCGACCCAGGGCGCCTGCCAGCCAAGCACAAGTCGGTGTACACCCTGATCCGTGCGCGTTACCTGGCACAGTTTCTACCCCACCATGAATACGACCGCACCCAGGCAGACTTCGACTGCGCAGGCCACGCCTTGCGCGCCGTGGGTAAACAGATCGTCGAGCCAGGCTGGCGTCGCGCCTTGCCAGAAGCGTTGACGCCAGCCAAGGGCCGCGAAGCCGCCCCGCCCCAGGTACTTCCAACGTTGCGCGAAGGCCAAGCCTGCGCGGTCCAGGATGTCCAGCTCAAAGACCTGTGGACCCAACCACCCAAGCCCTTCACCGAAGGCGACCTGATCAAGGCCATGAAGAACGTGGCCAAGCTGGTGGACGACCCTCGGCTTAAGCAGAAGCTCAAGGAAACCACTGGGATCGGTACCGAGGCCACCCGTGCCAGCATCATCCAGGGCCTGCTGGACCGAGGTTACCTGGTCAAAAGTGGCAAGGCGCTGGCAGCAACGCCTGCCGCTTTCAGCCTGATCGACGCCGTACCCCGCGCCATCGCCGACCCCGGCACCACTGCCATCTGGGAGCAGGCACTGGACATGGTGCAAAGCGGCGACATGAGCCTGGAAGAATTCGTGGCCCGGCAATCGGCCTGGATGGGCAAGCTGGTAGAACGTTGCCGCGGTCTGCGCATGACCATTACTGGGCCGGCGGCGGGCGCTGCCCCGCCCTGGAAGAAAAAGCGCAGAAGCAGCGGTAAGGCCCGATCAACGTCAGGTAAGGCAGCAGGCCCCAAAAGTGGCGCAAGTAAAGCCAGGCAACCGAGGAAGAAGCCCACATGAACCTGTGGGTGCAGGCCATAGCGGGCGGATTGGGCGGCATCTGCTAGATTTCCCTGGACCTGTTCCACTGTGGAGTCGCCCATGAGCCTGGACTCGGAACGCACGCCTGCGCAAACGAGCTTCCCGAATGTACTCGCTGAAGTTCGCACCTTTCGTGCCCGGTATCCCGACGTGCACCATGTCGACCTGATCAGCCTCGACATCCCAGGCCATTTCTATGGCAAGCGCTACCCGATCGACATGCTTGAGAAGGTCGCCGCCGGTAGCCCGCTCAAACTGCCCCAGAACGCGGTGCTGCTCGGCACCCAGGGTGGCCTGTTCCAGATCGGCGACTACTGCTTCAACGACGGCGACCCTGACGCCCTGCGCCGGCTGGTGCCCGGCACATTGAAGCCCGTCACATGGGAAGCGCAGCCCTTGGGGCAGATGCTGATCAGCAGCGACGCAACGCCAGCGCCCATCGCGTTCGAGCCTCGTGAGGTGCTGGCGCGTGTTCTGCAACGCCTGGCAGGCCGCGGGATTCATCCGGTCGTGGCGTTCGAGCTGGAGTTCTATCTGTTCGACCGCGCGCTCAAAGCGGGCCTGCCGCAGTTTCCTCGCGACCCGCTGAGCGCCGATGAGGACGACCAGCCCAACTTGCACATTGAGCGCTTGAGCCGCTTCGCAGACGTACTGCATGACATGGTTGCCACAGCCAACGTGCAGGGCGTGGATGCCAACGTCATCACCGCCGAGCTGGGGCCAGGCCAGTTCGAGATCAATTTCGGACACTGCAATGACGGGCTGCAAGCGGCGGACTGGGCGGCGTTGTTCAGCCGTAGTACGCGCGGTGTCGCGCGCAAGCACGGCCACCGCGCCTCGTTCATGAGCAAACCCTACCTGCATGCGCCCGGCAGTGGCATGCATGTGCATGTCAGCCTGTATGACGAGGGAGGCAACAACCTGCTGGCCGCTGATGGTCAGCGTCCGCTGCGCCATGCAGTAGCCGGATGCCTGTCTCTGCTGCCCTATTGCATGCCAATCTTCGCCGCCAACCACAATGCATTTCGCCGTTACGGCGCCATGGTCAACGCCGCCAGCCGGGCCAGCTGGGGGTACGAAGACCGCGATGCCTGTATTCGCATCCCCGAATCCGATGCCCGCAACTTGCGCATCGAACATCGTCTGGCCGGCGCCGATGCCAACCCCTACCTGGTGCTGGCCGCCATCCTGTGCGGCCTGGTACAGGGCCTTGACGCCGCGCAGGAACCCATCGCACCGTTAAACGACGACCGCACCAGCGGCATCGACTTTCCTAAGGACATGCTCAGCGCAGTGACGGCCATGCAGCACGCGCCTGCGGTGATCGAAGGCTTGGGGGCCGAATTCGTTAAGGTGTACTGCGAAAACAAGCGCCAGGACCACCTGGCGTTCATGCATGAGATCAGTGCTCGCGAGTACCGCTGGTTTCTGTGATCACGACCGTATCGTGCTGGCGCGGGCACCTCGATCAACCCCCGCGTTGGCACTTGCACGGTAGGGGTATTAACATGTCCCGCTTATCGCGCGGCGTTTTGTCGCATACCGTCACATTGCCTGCCAGATTCCCATGCCTTTCGAACTTACCGTAGAACCCTTGACCCTGCTCATCCTGGCAGTGGTCGCTTTCGTCGCCGGCTTCATCGATGCCATTGCTGGCGGCGGCGGCCTGCTGACCACGCCCGCCCTGCTGACAGCCGGCATGCCGCCTCATCTGGTACTGGGCACCAACAAGCTCAGCTCCACGTTCGGCTCGGCCACGGCCGGCCTGACGTACTACAGGCGCAAGCTCTTTCACCCGGTGCAGTGGCGTCGTGCCCTGTTCGGCACCTTGGCCGGGGCCCTGCTAGGGGCGGTCGTTGCGCACTACATGCCCGCCGAATGGTTGAACAAGATGCTGCCGGTGATCGTGTTCGCCTGCGGCCTGTACCTGTTGTTCGGCGGTACGCCAAAGGCGCCACTGGACGCCGATGCCCCGATTCGCAAGAAGTGGCAGCTGCCGCAAGGCCTGACCCTGGGCTTCTATGACGGCGTGGCTGGGCCGGGTACAGGTGCGTTCTGGACGGTCAGTACCCTGCTGCTCTATCCCATCGACCTGGTTCGCGCCAGTGGCGTGGCCCGCAGCATGAACTTCGTCAGCAACATCGCAGCCCTGACGGTGTTCGTGATTTCCGGGCAGGTGGACTACATCGTCGGCCTGTGCATGGGCCTGTCAGTCATGGTCGGCGCCTTCTTCGGCGCCAGAACGGCAATCAGCGGCGGCAGCAAGTTCATCCGCCCTGTGTTCATCACCGTGGTGCTGGCCCTGACCGTGCGCCTGGCCTGGCAGCACTGGTTTGGCCAGGCGTGATACGCCAGCCAGGGACTGCACGCATAACGGCTTAGGAGCCGCGCCCTCTGGAGCGGGCCTGATCGGTCACTGTCCGGGGAAAGCAGGTTCGGCATGGCCCAGTCGGCGGGCTACGTACAGGTCGATCAGGTAACGGGCAATCGACCGCCCCGCCGGCAGCGGCGGCAGGTCGTGCACATTGAACCAGCGGGCGTCCTCGATTTCATCCGGCTGCATGACGATGTCGCCACCGGCGTATTGGGCATGAAAGCCCAGCATCATCGAGTGCGGGAAGGGCCAGCACTGGCTACCCACGTACTGGATGTTCTTGACCTCCAGCGCCACCTCTTCGCGCACCTCGCGCACCAGGCAGTCTTCGGCCGACTCGCCGGGTTCGGCGAAGCCTGCCAGGGTACTGTACACACCTGCCACGAAACGCGGCGAGCGTGCCAACAGGACCTCGTCGCCCCGTGTAATCAACACGATCATGCTGGGCGAGATGCGTGGGTAGCTGCGCAGGTCGCACGCGCTGCAGTGCATGGCGCGCTCCCAGCGAATTTGCGACATGGGCTGGCCGCAACTGCCGCAGAATCGATGTTCGCGCGCCCAAGTGCCGATCTGCGCGGCATAACCCAGGACCGTGTAGGTCTCGGCATCCCCTTCAAGCATGAACGTACGCAGGCCGCGCCAGCTGCAACCGGCTATTTGGGCGGCCTTGGCGAGCTCAAGTAGAAACACCGGCTGGCCGTCGAAGTGGCCGATGCCGTGCTCGCACAGCACATCCAGCCCCTGGCGCTTGAGCCAGTCGCGCTGGAACAACGCGCCCTCTTCCCCAACCAGAAAACCCTCCGGGCTGTGGGCCACGGCCAGTCCGGCGGGCGTTTGCGGGTCGAGTACTGCGGTCGTCCAGCGTGCTGACATAAGGGCATTCCTGTGAGGTGCGCCCGTCGACTCTGTCAGTCGGCGAACGACGGTTTGTGTTTGTTCATGTGTGCGGCCATGGCCAGGCGCATGTCTTCGGACTGCAACATCGCCGCATTCCAGGTGGCGATGTACTCAAGGCCGTCGTCGATGCGGTGATCACGCATGTAGCTGAGCATGTGCTTGGTACCCGCCACGGCGATCGGTGATTTGGCTGCGATGTCCCGGGCAATGGCGAACACACCTTCGAGCAAGGCGGCCTGGTCATCGTAGACCCGGTTTACCAGGCCGATGCGCAGCGCCTCTTCGGCTTCGACGGTGCGTCCCGTGTAGGCCAGTTCCCGCATGATGCCGTCGTTGATGATGCGTGGCAAACGCTGCAGTGTGCCGACGTCCGCGGCCATGCCCATGTCGATCTCCTTGATGGAGAACTGCGCGTCACGGCTGCAATAGCGCATGTCGCAGGCTGACAGCAGGTCGATGGCCCCGCCGATGCAGTAGCCCTGCACCGCCGCCAGCACGGGCTTACGGCAGCGGTCGACGGCGTTGAACGAGGCTTGCAGGCTCAGGATGGTCTTGCGCAACGTCCGGGCGTTGCGCGAAGGGTCCTTGCCCATCTGCCCCGCGACCGAGGCCAGCATGGCCAGGTCGATACCGGCCGAGAAATGTTTTCCAGCGCCGCTGATGACCACGGCCCGTACCGCGTCGGTGTCATCCACCCACTGGAAGATCTCGATGATTTCCTCCCAGAACGCGGCATTCATGGCGTTGAGTTTTTCCGGGCGGTTGATCTGAACGTGGGCAATGCTCTCGTTCAGCTCGACCTTGAACGCGCTGTACTGGGTCACGGGCGACACTCCTGTGGGCTCTGGCAATGACAGCGATGGTAGCGCAGCCCGGTTGCCGTGCGTCTGCCAAAAGCGGGACTGCCGGAACGGGCGGACGGTCGAGGCCTGGCAACGAACGCGCGTACAACTTTTGCTCAAGGCAGGCATCGAATCTGTGTAAGCACTCACTCTCAGGAGAAACACAATGGCGATACGCAAGGCATTGATGCTTTCCTGCATGGCCCTTGCCCTGGTTGGCTGCGCCGGCAATGATCACCCTGCCCCACCGCGCACGCAGCAGGTGGACCTGCAACGCTACCAGGGCACCTGGTACGAGCTGGCAAGGTTGCCGATGTTCTTCCAGCGCAACTGTGTGCAATCAGAAGCCCACTACGCCCTGCGCACCGATGGCCGAATCGATGTGACCAACCGCTGCAGGGAGAAAGACGGCCAGTGGAACGAGGCCAAGGGTATCGCCGAAGCTCAGCAGCCGGGCAGCACCGACAAGCTCTGGGTACGCTTCGACAACTGGTTCAGCCGTCTGGCGCCTGACCTGACCAAGGGTGAGTACTGGGTGCTCTATCACGACAAGGACTACCGCGTAGCGCTGGTCGGCCATCCTAACCGCGAGTACCTGTGGCTGCTGTCCCGCACCCCGGCCATTCCGGACAAGACCCGTGACCAACTGCTGGACATTGCCCGCGAGCAAGGCTATGACACCAGCAAACTGGTCTGGCGCCAGGCTGACAGCACAGGCGTCGAATAAGACTTTGATGGCGCATGACAAGGAGTAGACATGGACCTGCTGTTTCTGGGCACCAGCGCCGGTGCCCCGACCAAGGCCCGCAACGTGAGCGCAACGGCGCTGCTGGAAGCGACGGGTAAACGCTGGTACTTGATCGATTGCGGTGAGGGCACTCAGCATCGTCTGCTGCACACATCGCTGTCGACCCATGACCTGGGCGGCATTTTCATCACCCATGTACATGGCGACCACTGCCTGGGTTTGCCCGGCCTGCTGGCCAGTGCAAGCATGAACGGGCGGCGCCAACCGTTGGATGTGGTGCTGCCCCGGGCCTTGCACGATTGGATGCGCGTCAGTTTGGCGGTTACCGACAGTCATCTGTCCTTCGATCTGCGGCTGTTGCCCGTCGAAGAGTTCAGTGGCTGGCACAACGCGGCCGTAACGGTGAGCACCGTCACTTTGTCGCACCGCGTGCCTAGCGTGGGCTACCTCTTCGAGGAGCGCTGCCCCGAGCCACGGCTGGACAGCAGGCGCCTTGATGCCGAAGGCGTGCCTCGTGGGCCGCTGTGGGGAGCACTGGCGAAAGGCCTGGCAGTGAATCACCAAGGTCGTGAGCTGCAAGCGGCGCACTACCTTCAGCCTGGTCGAGCTGCCCGCCGCATCATGATCTGCGGCGACAACGACACGCCCGAACTGCTGGCCGAGGCAGCGGCAGATGCCGACGTGCTGGTGCATGAAGCGACCTTTACGCAACCTGCGGTGGAGCGATCCGGCGTGACATATGGCCACAGTACTGCGGCGGCAGTGGCTCGGTTTGCCGAAGCGGCCGGAGTGCGTAACCTGGTGCTGACGCACTTCAGTGCGCGCTACCAGGCTGACAATCGGCGCAGCCCCTCGATCGATGACATCAGGCAGGAGGCTGCCCTGCACTATGCCGGCAACCTCACATTGGCCGCGGACCTTCAGCGGTATCATTTGGGGCGTGAGGGTGTTTTGTTGCCAGTCGATTGAGCGACCTGCATGTGCCCGGGTGGTATTGGAATGGGTATGAGTCGCCTTGGACTTCCTGGGTGAATTATAGATCGTGGGGTCCGCTGCGCGGCCCATCGCGGCACTAGGCCGCTCCCACAATGGATCTGCGTAGTCCTCACATTTCTGCAAGCACCGCTACCCGTTGTGGGAGCGGCCTCGTGCCGCGATGGGTCGCGCAGCGGACCCGGCAATGTAAACCGCGAAGCTGAAACCCAGAGACCGCCCCACCGCCCACAGCTTC
The DNA here is from genome assembly GCF_043104335.1 of Pseudomonas sp. WSY_20. Lineage (NCBI taxonomy): Bacteria > Pseudomonadati > Pseudomonadota > Gammaproteobacteria > Pseudomonadales > Pseudomonadaceae > Pseudomonas > Pseudomonas sp. WSY_20. Next base: position 72,974 of record NZ_JBICKP010000017.1, on the reverse strand, counting down.
ATCCTCGCAGCGCCTGTCAACCAGACTGCTATAGCGTCCACAGCGTCCACAACAGCGTGAACAGCCCCGCAGCTAAGCCGCCATTCGCCCCTTGGCCACCGCTTCGGACGCCGCCAACATGGCGCGCAGCAGCACGGCACACCCCGCCGCCAGATCCTCTGGCGTAGCGTTCTCGATTTCGTTATGGCTGATGCCGTTTTCGCACGGCACGAAGATCATGCCAGCGGGCCCGAGTTCAGCCAGAAAAATCGCGTCGTGCCCTGCCCCGCTGACGATATCCATGTGCGGCAAACCCAGTGCCTGGGCCGATTCACGTACCGCACCCACGCAGCCGTTGTCGAAATACAAGGCCGGAAAATCTGCGGTGGGCACCAGCTCATACGTCAGCCCATGCCGCTCGCAGGTCTGTTCGATCACGCTGCGGACCTCGGCAATCATTCCCTCTAGCCGGTCCCCCTCGAGGTGACGCAAATCCAGGGTCATGCGCACTTCGCCTGGAATCACATTGCGCGAGCCAGGATAGGCTTGCAGGCAGCCCACTGTACCGCAGGCGTGAGGCTGGTGGCCCAGGGCGGCGCGGTTGACCGCTTCGACCACGGCAGCGGCGCCGACCAGGGCATCCTTGCGCAGGTGCATGGGTGTTGGCCCGGCATGGGCCTCCACCCCACGCAACGTCAGGTCGAACCATTTCTGGCCCAGGGCGCCGAGCACCACGCCGATGGTCTTGGCCTGGTCTTCCAGGATCGGGCCTTGTTCGATGTGGGCTTCGAAATACGCCCCCACCGGGTGGCCGGTCACCGCCCGGCTCCCGGCGTAGCCGATTTCATTCAACGCTTCGCCCACGCTGATCCCTTGGGCATCGCGTTTCGCCAGCGTCTGCTCGAGACTGAACTTGCCGGCAAAGACCCCCGAGCCCATCATGCACGGCGCAAAGCGCGAGCCTTCCTCGTTGGTCCATACCACCACTTCCAGCGGTGCTTCGGTTTCAACGCCCAGGTCGTTGAGGGTGCGGATGACCTCCAGCCCGGCCATGACCCCATAGCAGCCATCGAACTTGCCACCGGTGGGCTGGGTGTCGATGTGGCTGCCCGTCATAACCGGCGGCAGCGCTGCGTTGCGCCCTGGCCGGCGGGCGAACAGATTACCCACCCCGTCGACCGTCACCGTGCACCCTGCCGCCTCGCACCACTGCACGAACAGGTCGCGGGCCTGTCGATCCAGATCGGTCAAGGCCAGGCGACACACGCCACCCTTGGGGGTGGCCCCCAGGCGCGCCAGGTCCATGAGCGATTGCCACAGGCGTGCGCTATCGACATGCCGGGCAGTCGATTGAAGAACGTCTTGAGCGCGGGTCATAGGTTTCTCCTCAGGCTTTTCTTGTCGGATGTGTAAGCCACAGCGCGGGCCTGCCCGCACTGCGACGAGCAGGTTACTCAAGGCAAAGGCTTGGCCATGCGCGCCGGGCTGCGGGCGGCCATGGCGGCGAAGACGTAATACAAGCCAGCGCCAAGCAGCGAGCCGGTGAACCAGCCATAGTCGTAGAACCAACTGAAGTGACTGTTGCCAATGGCCATTACTGTGAGCGCCACGGGCAACGCAAAGGCCGCAAAGCCGGGCCAGTGCCAGGCGGGATAGACGTCATCGCGGTACAGCCCGGCCAGGTCCAGGTACTGACGCCGGACCAGGAAATAATCCACCACCATGATCCCGGCAATGGGCCCCAGCAGGCTGGAATACCCCAGCAACCAGTTGGAATAGACGCTTTCAAGGCTGATGTCGGAAACGATCCAGCCCAGCTTTTTGAGCAGCTCGTGGCCCATCAGCGCCAGCCCGATGAACCCGGTCAGCCACACCGCCCGGCTGCGGCCGATCAAGCGCGGGGCAATGTTCTGGAAATCGTTGGTGGGCGAGACGATGTTGGCCGCCGTGTTGGTGGACAAGGTAGCGATCACGATCAGGGCCATGGCCAGCGCTACCCAGAAGGGGCTCTGAATCTTGCCGATCAGCGTCACCGGATCGGAAACGGTCTCGCCCACCAGCGAGGCCGAGGCCGCCGTCAACACCACACCCAGCGAGGCGAACAGGAACATGGTCAGGGGCAGGCCGAATATTTGCCCCAGAATCTGGTCCTTCTGGCTACGGGCATAACGACTGAAGTCCGGGATGTTCAGCGACAGGGTGGCCCAGAAGCCCACCATGGCAGTGAGCCCTGCGCAGAAGTAGCCCACCACGCTGGCCCCTTGCGGACGCTTCGGTGGCTGGGCCAGCAACTCGGTCATGGACATGTGCGGCAGCGCCCACACCAGCAGCCCGATACCCACCGATACCAGCAAAGGTGCGGACAAGGTTTCCAGCCACTTGATCGATTCGGCGCCGCGCAGCACCACCCATAGGTTCAGGCACCAGAAAATCACGAAACCGATCACCTCGCCGGTGCCGCCCAAGGCCTTCCAGCCCTCGAATACCGAGCCCAGGAACAGATGAATTGCCAGCCCACCGAACAGCGTCTGGATCCCGAACCAGCCGCAGGCGACCACCGCTCGCACCAGGCAAGGCACATTGGAACCCAGGATGCCGAAGGATGCACGCAGCAGTACCGGGAAGGGTATGCCGTACTTGGTACCGGGGAAGGCGTTGAGCGTCAGTGGAATCAGCACGATGAGGTTGGCCAGCAAAATGGCCAGCAACGCTTCACCCACGCTCAGGCCGAAATACGCCGTGAGAACGCCGCCCAGGGTGTAGGTGGGCACGCAGATGGACATGCCTACCCACAGGGCGGTGATGTGCCACCTGTTCCAGGTGCGCTGATGCACCTTGGTGGGAGCGATGTCGGGGTTGTAGCGCGGGCTGTCGAGCACGTCGGCGCCTTCGCACAGCTCTACCAGGCCGTTGCGATCAACCACGTGCGATCTGCTCTGTTGCATGGGGCCTTCTCCAGAATGTTGTTGTAGTTGTTCGCTCATCGGGGCGAGTCGATGGCCGGAGTACACACGCAGAATGTGGGTAGAAATTTCGACCAAATTTGGATCTTGTCAAGTACGTCAGCCTGATCCGAAACGCCTATGCTAGAGCCACCCTCATTTTTATTTCCTTATTAATCAGCAGGTTAAAAACCACAAATTCCGTGTGATTTATTTCTTGCTGAATCCAGAATCTGCATCTAGCCTCGAATCTTGTCAGCGATGACAGGATCGCTCTGCCACCCTGGCCTACCAATTCCAAGAACCGGCACAGACCGGTCAGCCTGCGAGGAAAACGGCATGTCCCTGTTGATCCGTGGCGCCACCGTGGTCACCCACGAAGAAAGCTTCAGCGCCGATGTCCTGTGTGCAAACGGCCTGATCCAGGCCATCGGCCAAGACCTCGACCCACCGGCCGGTTGCAAGGTGCTCGATGGCAGCGGCCAGTACCTGATGCCCGGCGGGATCGACCCGCATACCCACATGCAGTTGCCATTCATGGGCACCGTGGCCAGCGAGGACTTTTTCAGCGGCACCGCCGCCGGGCTCGCAGGCGGTACCACCTCCATCATCGATTTCGTGATCCCCAATCCCCAGCAGTCGTTGATGGAGGCGTTTCACACCTGGCGCGGATGGGCAGAGAAGAGCGCCAGCGATTACGGCTTTCACGTGGCCATCACCTGGTGGAGCGACCAGGTAGCCGAGGAAATGGGTGAGCTGGTTGCCCACCATGGGGTGAACAGTTTCAAGCACTTCATGGCCTACAAGAACGCGATCATGGCCGCTGACGACACCCTGGTCGCCAGCTTCGAGCGCTGCCTGCAACTGGGCGCCGTGCCCACGGTGCACGCCGAGAACGGCGAGCTGGTGGATCACCTTCAACGCAAGTTGCTGGCCCAGGGCCTGACAGGGCCTGAGGCGCATCCGTTGTCACGTCCGCCCCAGGTCGAGGGCGAAGCGGCCAGCCGCGCCATCCGTATCGCAGAAACCCTCGGTACGCCGTTGTACCTGGTGCATGTCTCCAGCCGCGAGGCGCTGGATGAGATTGCCTACGCTCGCGGCAAGGGGCAGCCGGTCTACGGCGAGGTCTTGCCTGGCCACCTGCTGCTGGACGACAGCGTCTACCGCGACCCGGACTGGGCCACGGCAGCAGGCTATGTGATGAGCCCGCCCTTCCGACCGCGTGAACACCAAGAGGCGCTGTGGCGCGGCCTGCAGTCAGGCAACCTGCACACCACCGCCACCGACCATTGCTGTTTCTGCGCCGAGCAGAAGGCCATGGGACGCGACAACTTCAGCCGCATTCCCAACGGCACGGCCGGTATCGAGGACCGCATGGCGGTGTTGTGGGATGCCGGTGTGAACACAGGTCGCCTGTCGATGCACGAATTCGTCGCCGTCACGTCCACCAACACGGCGAAGATCTTCAACCTGTTCCCACGCAAAGGCGCCATTCGTGTCGGCGCCGACGCCGACCTGGTGCTGTGGGATCCACAGGGCACGCGCACGTTGTCGGCCAAGACCCATCACCAGCAGGTGGACTTCAACATCTTCGAAGGCCGCACCGTGCGCGGCGTGCCCAGCCACACCATCAGCCAGGGCAAGGTGGTGTGGGCCGACGGTGACTTGCGCGCCGAAGTCGGTGCCGGACGGTATGTCGAACGCCCGGCCTACCCGTCGGTGTACGAACTGCTCGAGCGTCGGGCCGACCACCATCGGCCCATCCCCGTGCCCCGCTAGCCGCTGACACTGATCGACCGGCTTTCATTGCAAGACCGACTCGTCAGGCCAACCCGTGCCTGGGGCACGGCGTGCCGGTGAGCGGGGCCACCTGCGCTCTACCCTTTCAAGCCCACGACAAGAAAGAGAGGCTACCACCGTGATCGACGCACTGAACCATTTGCCGCGCCCCAGGGCCGGCAGCGACCAGCTGGCCGAGCATTTCAGCGACCTGGTCCCACCACTGACCGCGCGCCAGGCCGCCGTGGAGAGCGCGCGCTGTCTGTACTGCTACGATGCCCCGTGCATCAACGCCTGCCCCAGCGACATCGACATTCCGTCCTTCATCCACCGCATCAGTGATGAAAACCTGGAAGGTGCTGCCGAACGGATTCTGTCGGCCAACATCCTCGGCGGCAGTTGCGCCCGTGTCTGCCCGACCGAAATCCTTTGCGAACAGGCCTGCGTGCGCAACAACGCGCAGGAATGCGCGCCGGTGCTGATTGGTCAGTTGCAGCGCTATGCCCTGGACAACGCCCAGTTCAGCGGGCATCCCTTCCAGCGCTCTGTGGCGACCGGCAAGCGTATCGCCGTGGTCGGCGCAGGCCCGGCGGGCTTGTCCTGCGCACATCGCCTGGCCATGCACGGGCACGATGTAGTCGTCTTCGAAGCCAGTGAAAAACCGGGTGGTCTGAACGAGTACGGCATTGCCCGCTACAAGCTGGTGGATGACTTCGCCCAGCGTGAAGTGGCGTTTTTGCTGGGCATCGGTGGCATCGAGATCCGCTACGGCCAGCGCCTGGGCAGCAACCTGGGGCTCGGTGACTTGCGGGATCAGTACGATGCCGTATTTCTTGGCCTTGGGCTCAGTGCCGTGCGGCAACTGGGCCTGCCCGATGAGCAGGCGCCGGGCCTGCTGGCTGCCACCGACTACATCCGCGAGCTGCGCCAGGCGGATGACCTCAGCCGCTTGCCTTTGGCCGACCGCTGCCTGGTGATCGGCGCCGGCAACACGGCGATCGACATGGCCGTGCAGATGAGCCGCCTGGGGGCACGCGACGTCAACCTGGTGTATCGCCGTGGGGCGCCCGACATGGGCGCCACGGGCCACGAGCAAGCCATCGCCAAGGCCAACCAGGTGCGCCTGCACACCTGGGCGCGCCCCGACGCCGTACTGCTGAGCGACGATGGCAACGTACGCGGCATGCGCTTCGCGCGCACGGCGATGGTGGACGGTCGCCTGGGTGATACCGGGGAAACCTTCGAACTGGCTGCCGACGCGATCTTCAAGGCCATCGGGCAGTGCTTGGAAGACCAAAGCCTGGCTGACCCGGTCGCCGCGCAACTGGCCCGCGATGGGGAGCGCATCCGCGTCGATGAGTGCATGCAGACCAGCTTACCGGGCGTGTATGCCGGCGGTGACTGCACTGCCCTGGGCCAGGACCTCACCGTGCAGGCCGTACAACATGGCAAAGTGGCGGCCCAGGCCATCCATGCCCAACTCATGCTCAATGTGGAGGCCGCGTAAATGGCTGACTTGTCTATCGTCTTCGCCGGCATTCGCGCCCCCAATCCCTTCTGGCTGGCCTCCGCCCCGCCCACCGACAAGGCCTACAACGTGGTACGCGCCTTCGAAGCGGGCTGGGGTGGCGTAGTCTGGAAAACCCTGGGGGAAGACCCTGCGGCGGTGAACGTCTCGTCGCGCTATTCGGCGCACTTTGGCGCCAACCGCCTGGTTCAGGGCATCAACAACATCGAGTTGATCACCGATCGGTCATTGGAGATCAACTTGCGGGAGATCACCCAGGTCAAGAAGGATTGGCCGGACCGGGCACTGATCGTATCGCTGATGGTGCCGTGCGAGGAGGCATCGTGGAAATCCATCCTGCCGCTGGTCGAGGCCACCGGGGCCGATGGCATCGAGCTGAACTTCGGCTGCCCCCACGGGATGCCCGAGCGTGGTATGGGCGCGGCGGTGGGCCAGGTGCCTGAGTATGTGGAGATGGTCACGCGCTGGTGCAAGACCTACTGCTCGCTGCCGGTGATCGTCAAGCTCACTCCCAACATCACTGACATTCGCCAGTCGGCCCGAGCCGCGCGCCGGGGTGGCGCCGATGCGGTGTCGCTGATCAACACCATCAACTCCATCACCAGCGTGGACCTGGACCGCATGGTGGCCCACCCGATTGTCGGCGAGCAGAGTACACACGGCGGTTACTGCGGCTCGGCCGTCAAACCCATCGCACTGAACATGGTCGCGGAGATCGCCCGCGACCCGGCCACCCAGGGCTTGCCGATCTGCGGAATCGGCGGTATTGGCAGTTGGCGTGACGCTGCCGAGTTCATTGCCCTTGGCAGCGGCGCGGTGCAAGTCTGTACGGCCGCCATGCTGCATGGCTTTCGCATCGTCGAGGATATGAAGGACGGCCTGGCACGTTGGATGGATCAGCATGGGCATGCCCGTCTTGAGGACTTCCGAGGCCAGGCGGTCGGCCACACCACCGACTGGAAGTACCTGGACATCAACTACAAGTCCATCGCGCACATCGATCAGCATGCTTGCATTGCTTGCGGCCGGTGCCACATCGCCTGCGAGGACACCTCGCACCAGGCCATCGCCAGTACGGTGAAGGCCGACGGGACCCATGCCTATAGCGTGATCGAGGAAGAATGCGTGGGCTGCAACCTGTGCCAGATCACCTGCCCCGTGGAAGACTGCATCGAGATGGTTGCGCAGGACACTGGCAAGCCGTACCTGAACTGGACGCAGGACCCGCGCAACCCCTATCGGGAGGCTGGCTGAGGGTGGGAGTGTGAATGCAGGCGCCGTTTTGCCAGGCGCTGGATCCGTCGCGGTGGGGCGCACATGGGCCTTGATGATTGGGATTCAGGGCTGAAATCGTGGGGCCGCTGCGCGGCCCATCGCGGCACAAGGGCCGCTCCTACAAGGGGTAGCTGCAGCGCAACGTTCGATTTCCAAAATTCGAGAAGACATCCGCTTTCTATCGGATCTGGAGGCTATCGAATTCAGTGCAGGAGCGGCCTAGTGCCGCGATGGGCCGCGCAGCGGCGCCACGATTTCAGCCCTGCATGGTAGTTCGCTCAAGGCTCCAACCCAATGCCCCTCAGGATTACGCTGGTCACCGTCTGCACGGCGCTTTCGAAATCCCGGTCGGACAGCGGCTCGCCGTCGTTGAGCAAGGCCACCTGGTATCCGAAGTCGGCATAATGCTGGGTCGATGCCCAGATCATGTACAGCAGCGCCGACGGCTGCACTGGCAGAATGCGCCCCTGCTCCACCCAGCGGCGGATCTTGGCTTCCTTGAGTCTGGCCCAGGGCACCAGGCTTTCATCCAGGTTGGCCCTGAGCACCGGCGCACCGTGCAGCATCTCCTCGGCCCAGATTTTCGAGCCCAGCGGCCGTGAACGGGAGTGTGCCATCTTCGCGCGTATGTAGCTGGTCAACACGACGCGGGGGTCATCGAAGTGCTCGAAACTCAGGGCATCCTGTTTCCAGACTTCAAGCAAGTCCTGCAATACCGCACGAAACAGGTCGTCCTTGGTCTTGAAATAGTAATGAAGGTTCGAGCGCGGCAGCTGCGCCTGCTCGGCGATGTCGCCCATGGACGTGGCAGCGAAGCCCTTTTCGGCGAACACACGCTCGGCGGCCTGCAGAATCTTCTCGATGTTACGACGACGGATTTCAATCTTGTGGTTGGCCATCAAGCGCTGACCGTGAACGGGATGTTGTCGATCTGCCAATCCATACCGCCAATGCCCATGGTTGCTCCGTGCTCTCGCAAATGTCCCGTAGTCTACTCCGCTTGCGCAGCGAAACCATCAGCCGGCGCAAGCGCCGGCTGCCAAGCTTCAGGCACTGGCGCGCACGCGCGCAGGGCACTGCGCACGGTGCAGGTTGAGCGCGGTATTGATGATGCCGATATGACTGAACGCCTGCGGGAAGTTGCCCAGCATGCGCTTGCCTACCGGGTCGTACTGCTCAGCCAACAGGCCCACATCGTTGCACAGGTCTGTCAGCCGCTGATACAGCGCATGCGCTTCGTCCTGGCGTCCCAGCAGCACGTACACGTCGGCCAGCCAGAAGGAGCACACCAGAAACGTACCCTCGCCCGCCGTCAGGCCATCGGTACAGCTGTCGGTGTCGTAGCGCAGCAACAGGCCGTTGTGCAGCAGGCGTTTTTCGATCTGGGCCAGGGTGCGCAGAAAGCGCGGGTCATGGGCCGGCAGAAAGCCGGTCAGCGCGATGTGCAGCAGGCTGGCATCCATCTCTGAAGAACCGTAGGCCTGCACAAAGTGCTGGCCCTGGGCATCGAGGCCCTGCTCGCACACTTCGCGGCGGATCTGATCAGCGACCTGCCGGTAGTGAAGGCCCCGTTCACGGTCCTCCTCGGTGGTGTCGGCAAGCTCTGCGGCGCGGTCGAACGCCACCCAGGCCATGACCTTGGAGTGCACGAAATGCTGCCGACCACCGCGCACTTCCCAGATGCCTTCATCAGGTTCACGCCAGATGCTTTCCAGGTAAGGCATGATCACCCGGCTAATGGCCGCGCTGCGCGGGTGCCTGGGCAGACCGCCGCGGATGGCCTGGCTCATGGCGTCGGCCAGCTCACCGTAAATGTCCAGCTGGGTCTGCGCGGCGGCTGCGTTGCCCACCCGCACCGGCTGGGAGTGCTCGTAGCCGGCCAGCCAGGGCAAGGTGTATTCCTGAAGATCACGCTCACCGGCCAGGCCGTACATGATCTGCATCTGCTCCGGGTTGCCCGCCACCGAACGCAACAGCCATTCGCGCCAGGCCTGGGCTTCTTCGAAGTAGCCCAGGTTCATGAAGGCCAGCAAGGTCATGGTGGCATCGCGCAGCCAGCAGAAGCGGTAGTCCCAATTACGCTCACCGCCCACGCGCTCGGGCAACGAAGTCGTCACTGCCGCCACAATCCCGCCCGTTGGGGCATAGGTCATGGCCTTGAGCACCAGCAACGAGCGCCGCACCAGGGCCGTGTACGGCCCCACGTCGGGGCACTTGGCTGCGAAGACCTGCCACTGATCCACGGTGGCCTTGAGGCAGGCATCGATGTCCTGTTCGGCGGGCACCGGCAGGTGGGACGGGTGATGACGCAAGCTGAACACGTGGCGCTCGCCCTCGCCTACCCGCACACGCGCCACCGTGTGGTGATCGCGGGCATGGGGCGCCACGGTCGAGGACAGGACCAAGCGGTCCGGGCCTGCCACCGCGCTGAGGGTCAGCGGGTCGAGCCGCTCCACCCAAGGGACGCTGCGCCCGTAGTCAAAGCGCATCACCAGGTCCATTTCGAACGTGGTCTGCCCCGAAAGGCCTTCGACGATGCGCACCACTGCGTTCTCGTCACCCAAGGGCATGAAGTCCAGCACCCGCGCCTTTCCCGAGGCCGTGACCCAGACGGTCTCAAGCACCAGCGTGTCGTCCAGGTAGCGCCGGGTGCGTTCTATCACAGGGTCCGAAGGCGCCAGGCGCCAACGGCCATTTTCCTCGTTACCCAGCAAGGCCGCGAACACCGCTGGCGCATCGAAACGCGGCAGGCACAGCCAGTCGAGCGAGCCGTCGCTGCTGACCAGGGCTGCGCTGCGGCAATTGCCCAGCAGGGCATAATCTTCAATATGGGCAGGCATCGAGACTCCAGAAATTCAGTGCGTCCATTGTGCCGAGCCTGCCTTCACCGACAGGCCCGGCACCACGCGATCGGATCATAACGGTGCGCTATCAACCCAGCCGGTGCCACTCGCGCTTGTCCCGGGCCAGCAGTTCGCCGCCCGCCTGCGGGCCATCCTGGCCGGCCTCGTAGTCATGCACTTCCCCGCCCTGGGCCCAGGCATCGAGAAACGGCTGGACGGCGCGCCAGCCGTTCTCGATGTTGTCGGCACGCTGGAACAAGGTCTGGTCGCCCGTCAGGCAGTCATAGATCAAGGTCTCGTAGCCGGTGGCCGGGGTCATCTTGAAAAAATCCTTGTAGGCAAACCCAAGCTCTACGTTCTCCATGACAAGCTCCGGCCCTGGCCGTTTGGCCTGCAGGTCGAACCACATGCCTTCATTGGGCTGGATCTGAATCTTCAGGTAATTGGGCTTGGGCCTTTGCAGCGCGGACTCACGGAACTGGGCATACGGCGCCGGCTTGAAGCAGATGGCGATTTCCGTATCGCGCACGCTCATGCGCTTGCCGGTGCGCAGGTAAAAGGGCACACCGGCCCAGCGCCAGTTATCGATCATGATCTTCATGGCCACGAACGTTTCGGTCTGGCTGTCAGGCTCCACCTTGGTTTCCTGACGGTATCCCGGCACGTTCTTCCCATCCAGGGTGCCGGCTACGTACTGGCCCCGAACCGAGTTCTTCAACGCCATCTTGGTCGACCACGGGCGGATCGCGCCGATCACCTTGGCCTTCTCCCCGCGAACCGCGTCAGCGGCAAACGCCGCAGGCGGCTCCATGGCCACCATCGCCAGCAGCTGGAACAGATGATTGGGCACCATGTCGCGCATCGCACCGGTGCTGTCATAGAACGCACCGCGGGTTTCGACCCCTACGGTTTCAGCGGCGGTGATCTGCACATGGTCGATGTAGTGATTGTTCCAGAACGACTCGAACAGCCCATTGGAGAAACGGCTGACCAGGATGTTCTGGACGGTCTCCTTGCCCAGGAAATGGTCGATCCGGTAGATCTGACGCTCGCCCATTACGTTCAGCAGACAAGCGTTGAGCGCCTCGGCGCTGGCAAGGTCGTGGCCGAACGGCTTCTCGATGACCACCCGGCGAAACCCGCCGCCCGACTCGTCCAGCAACCCGGCCTCCCCAAGGCGTTTGGCCACTTCTGGGAAAAACCGTGGAGACGTCGCCAGGTAGAAAATCGCGTTGCCATGGCTGGTCTTGTCGATGCGCTTGGCAATAGCCTCATAAGTCGCAGCGTCGAGAAAGTCCCCGGTCTGGTAGTCCAGGCGCTTGGCAAGGCTGGCCCAGAGCTTTTCGTCCAGGTTCGCCGGGGCACCCTCTGCGCCTTTGTCGCGCTCGGCCATGAACGCGTGCAAGCGTTCAGCAAATGCCTCGGCACTGACCGCGTTGTGGTCGACACCCACGATGCGCAGGTCTTTATCGAGCAGGCCGTCGCGGCTGAGGTTGTAGAGTGCGGGCATCAGCAGGCGCTTGACCAGGTCGCCATTGGCACCGAACAGGAACAACGTGCAGGGTGGAGCAGCAGGCGTTGCCGGTTTTTTGCTCATTCAGGTTTCTTCTCGACGTGTCCACCGAACCCAAGGCGCATGGCCGAGAGAATTTTGTCGCCATAAGTGCCTTGTTGCTGTCGCGAACGAAAACGCGCGAACAGTGCACTGGACAGCACCGGAACCGGCACCGCCTGCTCGACGGCCGCATCGATGGTCCAGCGCCCTTCCCCGCTATCGGACACCGAGCCGCTGAACTGAGCCAACTGCGGGTCGGCCACCAGTGCGTCGGCGGTCAGGTCCAGCAGCCAGGACGTGACCACGCTGCCACGGCGCCACACCTCGGCGATCTCGGCCACGTTCAGGTCAAAGCGCTGGTCCTCAGGCAGCTCGGCACCGCCTTTGCTGCGCAGCAGGTCGAAGCCTTCGGCGTAAGCCTGCATCAAGCCGTATTCGATACCGTTGTGCACCATCTTCACGTAATGCCCTGCGCCCGGCGGGCCGGCGTGGATATAGCCATGCTCGGCGCGCTGGTGTTCACCGGTGCGCCCGTGGGTGCGTGGGATATCACCGACACCGGGTGCGAGCGCTGCAAACAGTGGCTCCAGACGTTCGAACACGTCCTTTTCCCCGCCGATCATCATGCAGTAACCACGCTCCAGCCCCCATACCCCGCCGGAAGTACCCACATCCAGGTAATGCAGCCCACGCTGCGCCAGTTCTGCAGCGCGGCGCATATCGTCTTTATAGAAGGTATTGCCACCGTCGATGATCGAGTCGCCAGGTTCCAGCAAGTCAGCCAGCTGGGCAATGGTCTGCTCGGTAGGCGCCCCAGCGGGAAGCATGACCCAGACGGCACGAGGCGCCTGGAGTTTCTCGACCAGTGCGGCCAGGTCAGCCGCCCCCACGCTACCTTCGCCCTCAAGGGCGGTGATCGCTTGTGCGTTGCGATCGTGCACCACCGTGTGATGGCCGGCGAGCATAAGCCGCCTTGCAATGTTGCCGCCCATGCGGCCCAGCCCGACAATTCCCAATTGCATGAGCAGGTGCTCCCCTTCTGGAATGAGTGACGACGTTTCGCCTTTCAGGTTAGTCCAGTGGACTGCATGAGGGTTCAGCGACGGGCGGTGTGTTCATGTTCGTTCGCTGGGGCCGAAGTACCTTTCTCTTCGCCCGTTCGGGGCGCCAGAGGCATTCAGCAGCGCTGAATCAATCAGAGCGCTGTCATGCAGCACCGACCGCACCATTAAGGTGCAAGGCACTGGGCAAAGCGCCACTCGTCGCCTAGCGATCGTGTGTGTTCAACGCGCTCGGCATATGCGGCGGGCGAATGCCAACGTCTGCGTCTAGCACGCGGGCCGCCTGGAATGACCGTTCGGTCACATTTGTAATATTTCTCTCCTACACTCAGGTTCCGGCCCGCCATTTGCTCAATGGAAGAGCAACGGAAAAAAAGTCGAACTTTAAGGAAAGACGGCAGGTCAGGAACTAAGCAGGCCAGATGAAATGGGTTATTCCCACGCATGGCCCGCCCACCCCAACCAGTCCACTCGCCTTTTGGCCAGAATGCCGAATGCGCTGTGCCTGTGCGCACGACTCGGGGGCAAGGATTGCATTACGCAGAATTCGCAAAGAGAGAATCAACACGAAAGACCGCCGCGGTTTATCAGTGCCCGGCCAAGCTTAGGGACGGAGAGAAACAATGATCAGTGCCGCTGTCGCGACTCAAGTAGCTACCTTTACCTCGGAACATCGCGAACCGCTCATCCCGGAGCTCGCCAAGACAGGCAAGGCACCTCGCGCCCAGCGCCAGAACAACCCGAACAAACGCAAGATCCTTTTCGTCACCTCGGAAATCGCTGACCTGGTGAAGACCGGTGGCTTGGGCGACGTCTCCGCTGCGCTGCCACGGGCACTGGCGCACCTGCACGACGTGCGCGTGCTGATCCCGGGCTACCCGCAGGTCGTCGAAAGCGACAACCCCATCCACATCGTCGGCGAGCTGGGCGGCCACGCGGCCTTGCCACCTTGCAAGATTGGCCGGATGGACTTGCCCGACGGCCTGGTGATCTACGTGTTGATCTGCCCGGAGCTCTACCAGCGCCCTGGCACGCCCTACGCAGCAGAAAACGGTCGCGACTGGCCGGACAACCATATCCGTTTCGCCCGCCTGGGCCTGGCGGCTGCAGAAATCGCAGCCGGTGAAGGCATGATCCACTGGAAACCGGAGATGGTGCATGCCCATGACTGGCCAGCGGGCCTGGCCCCTGCGTACATGCACTGGCGCGGCTTGAGTACGCCGACCCTGTTCACCATTCACAACCTGGCGTATCAAGGTGTCTACAGCCGTGGCTGCAGCCCGGAGCTGGCCATTCCCGACCATGCCATGCAGCAGGAAGGCATGGAGTTCTACGGCAAGCTCTCCTTCCTGAAAGCTGGCCTGGCCTACTCCAGCCACATCACCACGGTCAGTGCCACCTACGCCCAGGAAATCACCACGCCCGAATTCGGCTGCGGCCTGGACGGTTTCCTGGCCAGCAAGGCGCAACAAGGGCTGTTGGGCGGCATTCCCAACGGTATCGACGAAAGCTGGGATGCGGCGACCGACAAGCACCTGCAGCATAATTTCAGCATCAACGACTGGGAGGGCAAGGCGCGTAATGCCCAGGCGGTGCGCGAGCTGTTCCAGCTGGACCCTTCCGAGGGGCCGCTGTTTGCCGTGGTCTCGCGCCTGGTCTACCAGAAAGGCCTGGACCTGACCCTGGGCGTTGCCGAGTACATCGTCGAGCAAGGCGGCCAAATTGCAATCATCGGCCGCGGCGAACCCGAGGAAGAGCAGGCCATGCGCGAACTGGCCCTGCGTCATCCCGGCCGCGTTGGTGTGCGCATCGGCTTCAACGAAACCGATGCACGCCGCATGTTCGCCGGCAGCGACTTCCTGTTGATGCCCTCGCGCTACGAGCCCTGTGGCCTGAGCCAGATGTACGCCCAGCGTTTCGGCTCGCTGCCCGTTGCGCGCAAGACCGGCGGGCTGGCCGACACCATCGAGAACGGCGTTACAGGTTTCCTGTTCGATGAATCGACGGTGGAAAGCTACCGCGAGGCGCTCAGCCGGGCGTTCTACATCTACCAGAAAAAAGACCTGCTCAATGCCATGCGCTGCCTGTCCATGACCCAGCCATTCAACTGGTGCCAGGCAGTGGAACCCTACGCACGCCTGTACGAAGACCTGGTCAAGCAAGCCCAGCTGGCTCATTACTGAAGAGAGGTCGAAGATGCAAAGGCATGGCGCACACTTAGAGGACGCCACGTCGGCGCGCTTCGCCCTCTGGGCACCCGACGCGCGCAGCGTGAGTGTGGAATTGCAACACCAGGAAGCCGTCGCCCTCGCCCCCGAGGCCGATGGCTGGTTCACCGGCACCGCCCCTGCCAAGCCAGGGGACTTGTACCGCTACTGCATCAATGGCGAGCTTCGCGTTGCTGACCCTGCATCGCGCTTCCAACCCGAAGGCGTTCATGGCCCCAGCCAGGTCGTGAACCTGGGCGGTTACGCCTGGCAGCATTGCTGGCAAGGCCGCCCCTGGTACGAAGCGGTGATCCAGGAGCTGCATGTGGGCGTACTTGGTGGCTATGAAGGCGTGGCAAGCCATCTGCAACGTATCGCCTCGACCGGCATTACCGCCATCGAACTGATGCCAATCAGCCAATTCCCAGGTACCCGCAACTGGGGCTACGACGGCGTGCTGCCTTATGCAGCGCAGCACAACTACGGCACTCCTGAGCAACTGTGCAGCCTGGTGGACCAGGCACACGGCCACGGGCTGATGGTGATGCTCGATGTGGTCTACAACCACTTCGGCCCGGATGGCAACTTCCTGCATGAGTACGCCAGCTCGTTCTTCCGAGAGGACCGCCACACTCCCTGGGGGGCCGCCATCGACTTCCGGCGGCCGGAAGTGCGCGAATTTTTCATCCAGAACGCGCTGATGTGGATATGCGACTACCGCATCGATGGCCTGCGACTCGATGCGGTACATGCCATCGACCAGCCGGACTTCCTCGAGGAGCTGGCCCAGCGTGTGCGCGAGGCCGTCGAGCCGGGTCGACACGTCTGGTTAGTGCTGGAAAACGAACACAACCAGGCTTTCTTGCTTGAACAAGGCTTCGACGCGCAGTGGAACGATGATGGCCACAACGCGCTGCACGTGTTGCTGACCAATGAAACCGAGGGTTACTACGAAGACTACAAGGACGACCCGATCGGCAAGCTGGCGCGCTGCCTTGGCGAGGGCTTCGTGTTCCAGGGCCAGCCCAACCGCCACGGCGAACCACGCGGCGAACCCAGCGGCCACCTGCCGCCCAGCGCCTTCGTGCTGTTTTTGCAGAACCACGATCAGATCGGCAACCGCGCCATGGGCGAGCGCCTGACCCGGCTGACTTCGCCTGCGGCCCTGCGCGCAGCGACCGGGCTGTTGCTGCTAAGCCCCATGATTCCCTTGCTGTTCATGGGCGATGACGACGGTAGCCGTGCACCCTTCCTGTTCTTCACCGATTTTCATGATGAGCTCGCTGATGCGGTGCGCGAAGGCCGGCGCGGTGAGTTCGAACATTTTGCCGCCTTTGCCGACCCCGAAAAGCGCGCGCGTATACCCGACCCCAACGCCGAGCAGACCTTCCACGCCTCCAGGCCTGACCCGCAGGACGTGATTGCCGGCTGGCATGGGCTGTACCAACAGCTGCTCACGACGCGCCGTCAGCACCTGGTCCCACGCCTGCCCGGTACCCGCCCCCTGGGCGCCGAGGTGTTGGCTGACAAGGCACTGACTGCACGCTGGCAGCTGGGCGATGGCAGCACATTGCGCATCGACCTAAACCTGGGCGACCAGTCTCTGCACCTGGAGGCTGCGCCTGCCGGCAGCTGCCTTTTCGACAGCGGCGACAAGGCGCACGCCGGCTCGACGCTTTCGCCCTACAGCTGCGTGGTCACCCTGCTACCCCCCAGACCAGAAGATGCAATGAGCGATTCCCTGCTTCACCGGCTCGCTCAGCGCGCGGGCCTTGCCCGCGACTGGGTGGATGCCAACAACAAACCGCAGCAAGTGACCGATGAGGTACTGCGCAAACTGCTTGAAGCCCTTGGCCATAGGGCTAGCGACGAGGCGCAATTGCAGGACAGCCTGTCCAGGCTCGAACGTAGCGACGACGCACAACACGTTCCGCCGCTGCTCACTGCCGACCAGGGCAAGCCGCTCGACCTCTCGCGGTATTTCCCAGCGCAGGCCGGCGTGCGCGGACAGTTGGAAGATAGCAGCAGCATCGACTTGCAGCTTGATGCCCAGGCCCACCTGCCAGGTGATTTGCCGGTCGGCTATCACCAACTGGAGGTGGCCCAGCACCGCTTTACGCTCGCTGTCGCCCCGTCCGCTTGCCCATCGCTGCATGACTTGGTTCAGGCGGCCCCCGCGCGCTGCTGGGGCTTGTCGGCGCAGCTCTACAGTCTGCGCCGCCCAGGCGATGGGGGCTACGGCGACTGCATGGCCCTCGAGCAACTGGTACGCAGTGCCGCTGAACGGGGCGCCGATGCAGTGGCGATCAGCCCTATCCATGCCTTGTCGGCCTTCGATCAGCAGCACTATAGCCCCTACTCGCCATCGAGCAGGCTGCTGCTCAATACGCTTTACGCAAGCCCGGCGGCCATCCTGGGTGAGCGCACCGTGCGCCTGGCTATCGAGGCCTGCCACCTGGAGCAGACACTGACCTCGCTCGAGCAAGAGCCTTTGGTGGACTGGCCGCGCGCAGCCGATGCCCGGTACAAGCTGCTGGACGCGCTTTACCAGCACTTCAGCCAAGGCGATCACCCGCAACGCGCCGATTTCGAAAGCTATCGCCAGGCCGCAGGCGAGGCGCTGGAGCACCATTGCCGTTTTGAAGTACTGCAAGCCGAGGCGGTCGACAAAGGCCATGGCGCTGATTGGCGCAACTGGCCAGAGGCGTGGCGCGACCCATTCGGGACCGAAGTCCGCGCCTTGGCCGAAAGTTATCCGGCCAGGGTGGAGTTTCACGCGTTCTGCCAATGGCTGACCGAGCGCAGCCTGCAGCGCGCCCAGGAGGCTGCCAAAGGCAGCGGCATGGTAGTGGGCCTGATTGCCGACCTTGCCGTTGGCGCCGATGGCGCTGGCAGCCAGGCCTGGAGCCGCCAGGACGAACTGCTGGCCAACCTTACCGTTGGCGCGCCACCTGACATCCTCAATCGCTCGGGCCAGGACTGGGGCATCTGCGGGTTCTCGCCCGAAGGGCTCAAGCGCAACGGCTACCGCGCGTTCATCGAGATGCTGCGTGCGAACCTTGCCCACGCCGGTGGTCTGCGCATCGACCATGTGATGGGTTTGCAACGGCTCTGGCTGATCCCGCGCGGCTGCAAACCCAATGAAGGCGCCTACCTGTACTACCCGCTCGAAGACATGCTGCGCTTGCTGGCGCTCGAAGCCAGCCGCCACGGTGCAATCATCCTGGGTGAAGACCTGGGCACGGTACCGGACGGTCTACGCGAGGCCTTGGCGCAGAAAAACATCCTGGGCATGCGCGTGCTGCCCTTCGAGCAGACCTCCCCAGGCCAATTCACCCCCCAGCTACAGTGGCCCGACGACGCCTTGGCGACCACCGGCACCCATGACCTGGCGACCGTGGCAGGTTGGCTGACAAACCGCGACGTCGAATGGAGCCGGCGCCTGGGTTTGATTGATGAATCCACCGAGCAGCAATGGCGCGATGACCGCCGCAAAGAACACGACGGCTTGCGCCGCACGCTTGAAACCCACTATGGCCCGCTGAAGGACGACACTGCCGTGATCGATGCCGCGATTGGTTATGTAGGCCACACCAAAGCTCCGCTGGTGCTGGTCCCGCTTGAAGACCTGCTGGGTCTGGAAGAACAGCCGAACATGCCCGGCACCACCGAAGGGCATCCCAACTGGCGCCGCCGCTTTACCGAGGCGGCAAGCCACATGCTTGACGACAAGGATGCCGCACGGCGCCTGGAAGTGCTGGCGCAAGCGCGCGAGCAGGCATGGGAGCGCGACCGATGAAACCGCTTACCGCGACCCTGCGCCTGCAGTTCCACAGCGACTTTACCCTGGACCATGCCCTGCCGTTGGTGCCGTACTTTGCCCAACTGGGCATCAGCCACCTGTACGCCTCGCCGATCCTCAAGGCCCGCGCAGGTTCGCGCCACGGCTACGACGTCGTCGATCCTACCCAGGTCAACCCGGAACTGGGCGGCGAAGCGGCGCTCGAGCGCCTGGTCAAAGCGCTGCGCCAGCATGGCATGGGCCTGATCGTGGACACCGTGTCCAACCACATGGCCGTTGGCGGCGCTGACAACCCCTGGTGGCAGAGCCTGCTGGCCTGGGGGCGCCGCAGCCCGTATGCGGAGTTCTTCGATATCCAGTGGCACTCCACCGACCCGCTGCTCGCTGGCCAATTGTTGTTGCCGTTCCTGGGCAGCGATTACGGTGTAGCGCTGAAGGAAGGCCAGATCCCCCTGGAATTCGACGCCGACCAGGGGGTACTGCAAATCGCTCACTATGAGCACCGCTTCCCGATCTGCCCGGTCGATTACGGCTGGGTGCTGGCGCTCAGCGCTGACCCGACCCTGACCAGCCTGGCCGAACAGTTCACCGCCCTTGGCGAGTCCGCCACCCCGCTTGACGATGCCGCGCCGTTGCAAGCCGAACTGGCCCGTCGGGTGCGCGAAGGCGCCGACCTGGCCTCGGCCCTGGTGGCATTCGACAGCCGCAGCGAGGCCGGCTTCAAGCGCCTTCACCTGCTGCTCGAGCGTCAGACCTATCGCCTGGCCAGCTGGCGCACCGCTGCCGACGACATCAACTGGCGGCGCTTTTTCGACATCAATGAGCTGGGCGGTTTGCGGGTCGAGCGCCCGGTGGTGTTCGAAGCCACCCATGCCAAGCTGTTCGAGTTGATTGAACGCGGCCTGGTCGATGGCCTGCGCATCGACCACATCGACGGCCTGGCAGACCCACGCGGTTATTGCCGCAAGCTGCGCCGACGCGTGGACAGCCTGATGGCCAGCCGCCCACTGGACGCTGCCGTGGAGCACTTCCCCATCTACGTCGAGAAAATCCTGGGCGTCGATGAGCATCTGCACCGCGACTGGCTCACCGATGGCACCACCGGCTACGAGTTCATGAACCAGGTCTCGCTGTTGCAGCACGACCCGGCCGGTGAGGCCCCGCTGACCGAACTGTGGTCGACGGTCAGCGAGCGCCCCGCGTTTACCGAAGAAGTGCGCCTGGCGCGCCATCTGGTGCTCAACGCAAGCCTGGCAGGTGACTGCGAATCGGTGGCGCAAGCCCTGCTGCAGGTTGCGCGCAACGACCTGATGACCCGCGATTTATCCTTGGGTGCCATTCGTCGCGCCCTGCAGGCACTGGTCGCGCACTACCCGGTTTACCGCACCTACTTCAACGCGTGCGGCCGCCCGGCCGAGGATGAGGCATTCTTCCAGCAGGCCCTGGCCGATGCCCGCCAGGACCTGAGCGAGGCCGACTGGCCCTTGCTCGAGCAACTGGAAAAATGGTTGGGCGGCGAAGGTTGGCGCCAGCTGCCACCTGGCCGTACCCGCAAGCAACTGCGCCACGCCTGCGTACGCTTCCAGCAGCTGACGGCCCCCAGCGCGGCCAAGGCCGTCGAAGACACCGCGTTCTACCGCAGCGCAAGGTTGCTCTCGCGCAACGATGTGGGCTTTGAGGCCGAACGCTTCAGCGCTCCGCTGGAGCACTTCCACAACGAGGCTCAGCGACGCCTGCGGGACTTCCCGGACAACCTGCTGGCCACCGCCACCCATGACCACAAGCGCGGTGAAGACACGCGCGCCCGCCTGGCTGTGCTGAGCGAGCGCGGGCCTTGGCTGGCCAGCCGCATGGCGCACTGGCGCGAGCTGGCAGCGCCATTGCGCACACCGCTCGAGGATGGGCTGGCGCCGAGCCCTGGTGATGAAATGCTGCTGCTCCAGACCCTGTTGGGCACCTGGCCGTTGGGCCTTGCCGTCGATGACGGCCAAGGCCTTAAGCAATACGCCGAGCGTGTCGGTCAGTGGCAACAGAAAGCGCTGCGCGAGGCCAAGCTGCGCAGCAGTTGGAACGCCCCCAACGAAGCCTACGAAAAGGGCTGTGCTCGCTATCTCGAAGGCCTACTGCTGGAGGCCGATGCCCTGCCCCTGCGCACCTCCATCGCCGAGGCGGCGCAGCTGATCAGTTGCCCGGGTGCGCTCAACAGCCTGGTGCAGGCGTTCATGCGCATGACCGTGCCAGGGGTGCCTGATCTGTATCAGGGTAACGAATACTGGGACTTCAGCCTGGTGGACCCAGACAACCGCCGGCCCGTCGACTATCCCGCTCGACGCAGCACCTTGGCAGAGGCTGCGCCGCTCGACGCGTTGTTAAGCCACTGGCATGACGGCCGGGTAAAGCAGGCGCTGGTGGCCCGCGTGCTCGACTGCCGCATGGCCAACCCGGAGCTGTTCCGCCGGGGCAGTTACCTGCCGTTGACCGTCAAGGGGCGCCATGCCGACAAGGTCGTCGCCTTCGCCCGCTTGGGCGACGCACAACGCGCCGTGATCGTCGCGCCGCGCTTGGCCAGCGGTCTGCTGGGCGCGGCACAGAGCCCTCAAGTACCCCCACAGAACTGGGAAGATACCCGGGTCGTATTGCCGTTCGACTTCTCACCTGCCAATTCGACTGGACTTTTCGGTGGGGCCGTTGTCAGCCCTGTAAGAGAGTTGATGGTGTGTGCTGTGCTGTCGGACTTTCCAGTCAATCTGTTGATCGAAGATAACTAGCATTCAGGAGCGTCATATGAGTGTCGATGATAAACGCATACGCGAGTTTGCCTACCAGATCTGGGAGTCGGAAGGTAAGCCACACGGCGAGGAAGAACGTCACTGGGACATGGCCCGCAAATTGGCGGAAGCCGAAGCCAAAGCCCCTGGGGCCAAAGCCAAGGCCCCGGCCAAGCCAAAGGCGCCTGCCAAGCCCAAGGCCGCTGCTGCACCCAAGCCTCCAGCTGACCCTAAAGTCGCTGCATTGCCAGGGGTGAAGCCTGCGGCTTCGAAGAAGCCACGCGCACCGAAAAAGCCGACCGCTAGCTGAACCATCCACGGCCCTGCCGTCTTCAGCACCGCACTGGCACCGAGCACCTCGGTTGCCAGGCCTGATGACGACAAGGCCGTTGCAGTACCCAACCTTATTTTCCAGACAAGGCCATTCGAGGATTGCCATGAGCCCGCGCACCGCAAAGAAAACCCGCTCCGTTGCACCGTCGCGCATTCGCGAAGGCTTACCCTACCCCCTCGGCGCCACCTGGGACGGCCTGGGCGTGAACTTCGCCATCTTCTCGGCGAACGCCACCAAGGTCGAGCTGTGCGTATTCGACGCCACCGGCGAGAAAGAGCTCGAGCGTATCGAGCTGCCTGAATACACCGACGAGATCTATCACGGTTATCTGCCTGACGCGCACCCGGGCCTGATCTACGGCTATCGCGTGCATGGCCCTTACGAGCCTGAAAACGGCCACCGCTTCAACCCCAACAAACTGCTGATCGATCCCTACGCCAAGCAGTTGGTCGGTGAGCTGAAATGGTCCGAGGCGCTGTTTGGCTACACCATTGGCCACCCAGACGGTGACCTGTCGTTCGACGAGCGCGACAGCGCCCCCTTCGTGCCCAAGTGCAAGGTCATCGACCCGGCGTTCACCTGGGGCCGGGACAACCGTGTCCAAACCCCTTGGGATAAGACCGTCGTGTACGAGGCCCACACCAAGGGCATCAGCAAGCGCCACCCGGCCGTGCCTGAGAACCTGCAAGGCACCTTCGCGGGCCTGGCCAACGACGAGCTGCTCAAGCACATCAAGGACCTGGGCGTCTCCAGCATCGAGCTGCTGCCCATCCATGCATTCGTCAATGACCAGCACCTGCTCGACAAGGGCCTGAACAACTATTGGGGCTACAACACCATCGCGTTCTTTGCACCGCACCCAAGCTACCTGGCCAGCGGCAAGATCGCCGAATTCAAGGAGATGGTGGCGCACCTGCACGACGCGGGCCTGGAGCTGATCCTCGATGTGGTCTACAACCACACCGCCGAAGGCAACGAGATGGGCCCCACGCTCTCCATGCGCGGCATCGACAATGCGTCGTACTACCGCCTGATGCCCGACCAGAAGCGTTACTACATCAACGACTCGGGCACCGGCAACACCTTGGACCTGAGCCATCCGTGCGTCCTGCAACTGGTGACCGATTCGCTGCGCTACTGGGCAGGCGAGATGCATGTCGACGGCTTCCGCTTCGACCTGGCGACCATTCTGGGTCGCTACCACGACGGCTACAGTGAGCGTCACAGCTTCCTCGTAGCCTGCCGCCAGGACCCGCTGCTGCGTCAGGTAAAGCTGATTGCCGAGCCATGGGACTGTGGCCCAGGTGGCTACCAAGTGGGCAATTTCGCACCGGGCTGGGCTGAGTGGAACGACCGTTTCCGTGACACCGTGCGCGCTTTCTGGAAGGGCGACGAGGGCCAACTGGCCGATTTTGCCGCCCGCATGACCGGCTCTGGCGACATGTTCAACAACCGCGGCCGCAGGCCGTATTCGTCGGTCAACTTCATCACTGCCCACGACGGCTTCACCTTGCGCGACCTGGTGTCGTACAACGAGAAGCACAACGAGGACAACGACGAGAACAACCAGGATGGCACCAGCAATAACCTGTCCTGGAACTGCGGCGCCGAAGGCCCGACCGAAGATGCGGAAATCAACGCCTTGCGCATGCGCCAGATGCGTAACTTCTTCGCGACCCTTCTGTTAGCCCAGGGCACGCCGATGATCGTGGCCGGCGATGAATTCAGCCGTACCCAGCACGGCAACAACAATGCCTATTGCCAGGACAGCGAAATCGGTTGGGTGAACTGGGATCTGGATGAAGAAGGCCAGGCACTGCTGGCGTTCGTCAAGCGCCTGACCCGTCTGCGCCAGAAGTATCCGGTGCTGCGGCGTTCAAGCTTCCTGGTGGGCGATTACAACGAGGCAATCGGCGTCAAGGACGTGACATGGCTGGCGCCCGATGGCAACGAGATGAGCGTTGAACAGTGGGAAGACCCCAACGGTCGCTGCCTGGGCATGCTGATCGATGGTCGTGCGCAGGTCAGTGGCATTGCCCGTCCAGGTTCGGAGTCCACCGTGTTGCTGATCGTCAACGCCCACCACGATACCGTGCCGTTCAAACTGCCCAGCGTTCCAGAGGGCGAACACTGGAGCTGCGTGATGGATACAGACCGGCCACAACTGCGCAAACCCGAAGACCTGCCATTCGACAGCTCGTTTGACCTGACAGGGCGCTCGGTGGCGCTGATGGTGCTCCAGCACAGCGAAGATTGATGGCAAGCGCATACGTCACGCGCAATGCGTGACGTAGTCGTCACAGACCCGCCGGGCCATCTCAGACAGGGATTGCCCGGCGGGTTTTTTCTGGTGGTTCGACTGTTACCGCTTGAGCCTGCGGCAGGCACGCTCTACACCTTCAACCGGACTATGACGGCCGGCCAGTGCGGTA
Organism: Pseudomonas sp. WSY_20; assembly: GCF_043104335.1. NCBI lineage: Bacteria > Pseudomonadati > Pseudomonadota > Gammaproteobacteria > Pseudomonadales > Pseudomonadaceae > Pseudomonas > Pseudomonas sp. WSY_20. The sequence continues at coordinate 48,469 of NZ_JBICKP010000017.1, read as the reverse complement.
AAGCCACCGCGGGCAGAACGCCCGCGGGTAGCTGACGATCAGACCGGCTTGAGCACCAGTATCGCCAGCGGAGGCAGGTTCAGCGCCAGCGACAACGGCTGACCATGGCAGGGGGTCTGCTGCGAGGCGACCGTGCCCATGTTACCCACATTGGAGCCCGCATAGGCTTCGGCATCGCTGTTGAGCAGCTCCTGCCATTGCGTCCCGAACGGCACACCGATGCGGTAGCCCTCACGCACCACGGGCGTGAAGTTGGCAACCACCAGCACTGGCTCGCCCGCGCTGCTCCAACGCAGCCAGGCGAATACGCTGTTCTGCGCATCATCCCCGATCAACCACTGGAAGCCCTCGGGCTTGCAGTCCTGCTCATGCAGGGCAGGCACATCGCGGTACAGGCGGTTCAGGTCGCCCACCAGGCGCTGTACACCCTGGTGCTCCGGATACTGCAGCAGGTACCAGTCCAGCTGGTGGTCGTGGTTCCATTCGCGCCACTGGCCGAACTCGCAGCCCATGAACAGCAATTTCTTGCCCGGGTGCATCCACATGAAGGCCAGGTAGGCACGCAGGTTGGCGAACTTCTGCCAGCGATCGCCCGGCATCTTGTCGATCAGCGAGCGCTTGCCGTGTACCACCTCGTCGTGGGAGATCGGCAGGATGAAGTGCTCGGAGTAGGCGTATACCAGGCTGAAGCTCATCTCGTTATGGTGATGAGCACGGTGCACAGGGTCGTTCTGGATGTAGCTGAGCGAGTCATGCATCCAGCCCATGTTCCACTTGTAGTGGAAACCCAGGCCGCCCTCTTCGGTTGGCTTGCTCACGCCAGGCCAGGCCGTCGATTCCTCGGCAATGATCAAGGCACCCGGCGCTTCATGCGCCGCCACGCCGTTGAGGTGGCGGATGAAGTCGATGGCCTCGAGGTTCTCACGCCCGCCATGGCGGTTGGGCACCCATTCACCGGCCTTGCGCGAGTAGTCGCGGTACAGCATCGACGCCACGGCATCTACCCGCAGCCCGTCGATGTGGAAGTGTTTGAGCCAGTGAAGCGCCGAAGCCATCATGAAGCCCCGCACCTCGTTACGGCCGAGGTTGTAGATCAGCGTGTTCCAGTCCTGGTGATAGCCTTCGAACGGGTTGTCGTATTCGTAGAGGGCCGTGCCGTCGAAGCGCGCCAGACCATGTTCGTCCGTGGGAAAATGCGCCGGCACCCAGTCCAGGATCACGCCGATGCGTGCCTGGTGGCAGGCGTCGATGAAGGCGGCGAAGTCCTCTGCCGTGCCATAGCGCGACGTCGGGGCGAACATCGACAGGGGCTGGTAGCCCCACGAGCCGCCAAAGGGGTGCTCCATGATCGGCAGCAGCTCGATATGGGTGAAACCCAGCTCCTGCACGTAGGGCACCAAGCGCTCGGCCAACTCACGCCAATTGTAGAAACGCCCCACCTCCCCAGCTTCGTCCAGCTCGCAGCGCCAGGACCCGGGGTGCAGTTCGTAGATCGACAAGGGCGCGCCGTAGGCGTGGCGCTGGGCGCGCTCGTCCATCCACTGCTGGTCGCGCCATTCATGGGCTAGCGCACCGGCCACCTTGGAAGCGGTGCTGGGCGGCAATTCGGTGGCACGGGCCAAGGGGTCGGCTTTGAGCGGCAGGATCCCATCCTTGCCCAGCACCTCGAACTTGTAGGTCTCACCCACGCCCAGGCGTGGAATGAACAGCTCCCAGACCCCGGCACCGTGGCGCAGGCGCATCGGGTGCCGACGACCGTCCCAGTTGTTGAACTCGCCCACGACCGATACCCGGCGCGCATTGGGTGCCCATACCGAGAAGCACACCCCGTCCACCCCGTCGACTTGTGCCGGCTGGGCACCAAAACGCCCTGCCAGGTCCCGGTGATTGCCCTCGGCGAACAGGTGCAGGTCGATGTCGCCAAGCTGCGGGCCGAAGCTGTAGGGGTCTTCCGTGACTTGCTCGCCGCCAGCCCAGTTGATGTGCAACTGATAGGGAAGCGCCTCGTTCAGGCGCGCGGTGAACAGGCCAGGTATCGCGCCGGGCTGCATGTCAGCCAGTACGCGCTGGTCGTCGCGCGCCAGCACGCGGGCGCCCAGTGCATTGGGCAAGTAGGCACGGATGGTCACGCCCCCTGCAGGATCGGTGTGAGGCCCCAGCACCGCAAAAGGATCGGCGTGCTCGGCGCGCGCCAGGGCATCCAGGTCCCGTTGGCCAAGACCGCCGTTTTCACGCGTTGAAACGTTCATTCTGACTCTCCCCAGGTACTGATCAGTCCATGCAGGCCATGCAAAGGCACGGCCAGCCAGCTTGGACGGTTTTCGGCTTCATAAGTTATTTCGTATGCCGCTTTTTCCAGGCAGAACAGCTCAAGTGCCGCACGCTCGCCTTCGGCGTGTTCCCAGGCGTGGGGCATGGCCGCGGTGGCCAGGCCATAAGCCTCGATGAATGCATGCCGGGACTGGTGAAGGTACTGTCGGGCCACCCGCTGCCGAGCTTGTCGCGCCGGCTCGGAAAGGTCCACGGTGGAGGCGCTGCGCAGGATCATCGCAGCAGCATAGTCGAAAGAGCGCAACACACCGCTGACATCTTTGTACGGGCTGTGCTTGGCCCGGCGCTCTTCCAGTGGCCTGGACGGTTCCCCCTCGAAGTCGATCAGGTAGGCATCGCCTTGCACCACCAGCACCTGGCCCAGGTGAAGGTCGCCATGCACACGCATCAACAGGCCGCCCTGCGCCTGCTGTGCCAGTTCGGCCACGCGCTGGGCGAGCCCGTCGCGCTGCTGCTGCAAGTCATCGACCAATGCCTGACTTTCCGCGTCGAGCTTGTCACGGTGCTGCGTCAACAGATCCAGCGCATGGGTCAGCTCTGTGCTGATCTGTGCACTCCACCGCTCGCTGTCTTCGGCAGTGCTCGGATAAGGCGCGAAAGCCTCGTCATCGGTAGGTGCCGCGAGCATCAGGTGCATCTCGCCCAGGCGCTGGCCGAGCAGGGAAGCGAAGTCGCGCAGCTCGTTGACCGCGTCGGTGTGCGGTTCACCTTCGTTGCTGGAGGGCTGCATCTGGTCGCGAATGGCGCGCTCCAGGGTGTTCTGGGACCAGGCCCAGGCATCGCCCTGATTACTCAGATAGCCTTGGGCGATCATCAACAGGTGCGGTGCGCCATGGGCATCCTCGCGACTGACCCAGGCCAGCAACGGCGAGATGTTGGCAAAGCCGGCTGCGGTGAGATAAGCACTCATTTCAAGCTCTGGATGGATGCCTGCGTTGACCCGCCGGATCAACTTGAGCACCACCGAATCGCCCACCACTACCGAACTGTTGGACTGCTCGGCGCTCAAGTAGCGCACCGGGCTGTCATCACCCAGTGCCAGGCCAGCCAACTGTTCGGTGTGGTTGAAATGCAGCTCGCCCTGATCATTCCCACAGGACAAGCGCAGGCCTTCCTGACAGGCCTTGAGCACCGCGCGAACGAACGGCTCAAGCACAAAGGCATCGGTGATCAGGCCCACTTCATTGGCCCGTCGCACGCGCGACAAGGCCAACTGCTGCGGCAATGCCGTACTGATCTGCTCCTCGGGCAGCAGGCCGAACGGCAGCTGGTAGCGGCTTGTCACCCCGTCGCTGATCACCTCGATTTCACTGAGCAGCACGGGCGTGCCGGCCGTGGTCATGCGCACGCCATAGCTCAGGTCGACCTGATCAATAGGCCCTTCCTTGCCCGCGAACCAACGCCGCTTGGGCAGGTACTGGGGCAGGATGGTGGACTGCAGGGCGTCGCGTGAAGGCGACTCGAGCAGCTCTTCCAGACGTTTGCGTAGCACTAATGTAGTCAATTCCGGTAACCCCTCGGTAGGCTGGTTATGCCAGCTGGGCATGCGATCGTGGGCAGCCAGCACGAACCAGTAAAAGCCATAAGGCGGCAAGGTCAGCAGGAACGGCAGCTGCCCGATGGGCGGGAAGGCGCTGCCCCCGATCATTTCCACGGGGACCTTGTCGGCGTATTGGGACAAGTCCAGTTCCGCAGCCTGGGCTGCGCGGGACACGTTGGCGACACAGAGAATGACCTCGGTGTGGCCATCGGCATCGGTGAACTCCCGGATGTAGGCAAGGATGCGTCGGTTGCTGGGTGTCAGGGTGCGCAGCGTGCCGCGGCCGAAGGCTTTCTGCTGCTTGCGCACGGCGAGCAGGCGACGGGTCCAGTTGAGCAGTGAATGGGGATCGTGGCTCTGCGCTTCGACGTTGACCGTCTGATAGCCGTAGAGCGGGTCCATGATCGGTGGCAGCACCAGCCGCTGTGGGTCGGCGCGGGAGAAGCCGCCGTTGCGGTCAGGCGACCACTGCATGGGCGTACGCACACCGTCGCGATCACCCAGGTAGATGTTGTCACCCATGCCCAGCTCATCGCCGTAGTACAGCGTCGGTGTACCTGGCATGGACAGCAGCAGGCTGGTGAGCAGCTCGATCCTGCGCCGGTCGCGCTGCAGCAGCGGCGCCAGGCGGCGGCGGATGCCGAGGTTGATCCGGGCGCGGCGGTCTTCGGCGTAGTAGTTCCAGAGGTAGTCGCGCTCACGGTCGGTGACCATCTCCAGGGTCAGCTCATCGTGGTTGCGCAGAAAGATGGCCCACTGGCAGTTGGCCGGAATCTCCGGGGTCTGGCGCAGGATGTCGGTGATGGGAAAGCGATCTTCCATCGCAAGCGCCATATACATGCGAGGCATCAGAGGAAAATGGAACGCCATGTGGCATTCGTCCCCGTCGCCTTCGCCGAAGTAAGGGCGGGTGTCCTCCGGCCATTGGTTGGCCTCGGCGAGCAGCATGCGGTCAGGGTAATTGGCATCGATCTCGGCCCGGATCGCCTTGAGCACACCATGGGTTTCGGGCAGGTTTTCGTTGTTGGTGCCGTCGCGCTCGATCAGGTACGGGATGGCGTCGAGCCGCAAGCCATCGACGCCCAGGTCCAGCCAGAAACGCATCACGCCGATCACAGCCTTGAGCACCTGCGGATTGTCGAAGTTCAAGTCCGGCTGATGGGAATAGAACCGGTGCCAGAAGTACTGGCCTGCCACCGGGTCCCAGGTCCAGTTGGATTTCTCGGTATCGAGGAAGATGATGCGGGTGCCGTCGTATTTGTGGTCGTCATCGGACCACACATAGAAGTCACGGGCCTTGCTGCCACGTTTGGCATGGCGGGCACGTTGAAACCACGGGTGCTGGTCGCTGGTGTGGTTGATGACCAACTCGGTGATCACCCGCAGCCCGCGCTTGTGCGCCTCGGCAATGAAGCGGCGGGCGTCGGCCAAGGTGCCATAGTCCGGATGCACCGCCTTGTATTCGGCGATGTCGTAGCCGTCGTCGCGCCGGGGCGAGGGGTAGAACGGAAGCAGCCATAAGGTGTTTACGCCCAGCTCAGCGATGTAGTCGAGCTTGCTGATCAACCCGGCAAAGTCACCGATACCGTCGTTGTTGGCATCGAAGAAGGACTTGATGTGCAACTGGTAGATCACCGCATCCTTGTACCACAGCGGGTCGTCAATGAAGGCTGCCGGGCGGGTACGCTTGGCCATGTACCATTCCTCTGAATGCTTGATCGGTAAAAACCCGTCAGAGAGCGGGCGCGCCCGCTCTCTGACACGCTCAGCTGACTTTGCTGATTCGCCAGATACCGAATGGCTGATGCCAAGGCTCGATGCGCATGAACTGGGTCTTGCCGTACCACGACCAGCGATGACCATTCATCAGGTCCTCCCCGTGGGTTTCGGCACCGTCATCAAGGCCAAGCTCCCACAACGGCAGTTCGAAATGGGCCTCCTGGGCGTTGTGCGGGTCCAGGCTCACGGCGATGAGAATGTAATTGTCACGGGCGGGGGTGCGCTTTGCGAAATACAGGATGTTGTCATTCCAGCAGTTGAGCAGCGTCAGGCCCAGGTGGCTCTGCAGGGCCGGGTTCTGCCGGCGGATACGGTTGAGCTGGGCGATCTCGGCGATGATGTTGCCCGGTTGGGTAAAGTCTCGCGGGCGGATCTCGTACTTCTCCGAGTCCAGGTATTCTTCCTTGCCCGGCAGCCCTGCCGCTTCGCACAGCTCGAAGCCCGAGTACATGCCCCACAAGCTCGACCCCATGGTCGCCAGTGCGGCCCGGATGAGGAAGCCGGCCCGGCCATTTTGCTGGAGGAAGAACGGGTTGATGTCTGGCGTGTTGACGAAGAAGTTCGGCCGGTAGCATTGGCTCCACGGCGGCTGGTTGAGCGTTTCGAAATACTCGCTCAGCTCCTGCTTGGTGTTGCGCCAGGTGAAATAGGTGTAGCTCTGCGCATAGCCGACCTTGCCCAGGCGGGCCATCATGGCGGGCTTGGTGAACGCCTCGGCCAGGAACAACACGTCCGGGTATTGACTGCGCACATTGGCGATCAGCCACTGCCAGAACGGCAGGGGTTTGGTATGCGGGTTGTCCACCCGGAACGTTTTCACGCCCTCCTCCACCCAACCGGTGATCACATCACGCAGGGCGATCCACAGCCCAGGCACGGCATCGGGCGCGTAGAAGTCGACGTTGACGATGTCCTGGTACTTCTTCGGCGGGTTCTCGGCATAGCGGATGGTGCCGTCCGGGCGCCAGCTGAACCAGCCTGGATGTTCCTGGAGCCACGGATGGTCCTGGGAGCACTGGATGGCGAAGTCCAGGGCGATTTCCAGACCGTGCTGGGCTGCCGCCGATACCAGGCGACGGAAATCTTCACGCGTGCCGAGTTCGGGGTGGATCGCATCGTGCCCACCGTCGGCACTGCCAATGGCGTAGGGGCTGCCAGGGTCCCCCGGCTGGGCCTGCAACGAATTGTTCCGGCCCTTTCTGTGCTGCATGCCAATGGGGTGAATGGGCGGGAAATACAACACATCGAAGCCCATGTCGCGAATCATCGGCAGGCGCTGGTGCACATCGTTGAAGGTGCCATGACGCTGCGGATCATCGGTGATCGAACGGGGGAACAGCTCATACCAGCTGGCGAATTGCGCGGCCGGGCGGTCCACATCCAGCGGGTAATCGCAGCTGCGGGTCAGGTAGCTGCGGTGCTCGGCGGCGGCCATCATCTGCGATGCCTCGGCGCCCAGCAGCAGGGCCACTTGTTCATCCTCGGGCAGCGTCTGCAACGTGGCTTGCAGCGCCTGTAATTGCTCGCGCAAGGCGCCGCTGCTCAATTCAATGCCCTTGCCCAGCAGCAACCGCCCTTCCTCGAGTTCAAGCTTTACGCCGACGCCGGCATTGAACTTTTTCTCCAGGTCGTAGCAGTAGGTGGCGTAGGGGTCGATCCAGGCTTCGATGCTGAACACATGCGGCCCGATTTCAGTGGGGGTGAATTCTGCCAGCCACAGGTCATTGCCGGGCGAAGTCATGGGCACGCAATGAATGCGACGGCTACCGGCCTGGCACCAGTTCAACACCACAGCCATCCGGTCGTGGCCGTCGGTGAATACCTTGGTGCTGACCGAAACCGGCTGGTTGCTGATGGCCTTGGCGGCAAAGGCGCCGCCGTCGAGCACCGGCTGGGTGTCCTCTATGGCGATACGCGGTGCCATCAAGGCCTGGGACAGGCTGATGACCTGGTCCGGATGATCATTTGCCGTGGGCACGCTTTCGAAGGGCTCGTTCAAAGACATCAGGCCTTGCTCCCTGGGACTGGTGGCGGTAAGGATTGAGAGCGCGGCGACCAAGCCTGGGTTCAAAAATGAATTGATTCGAAGCACCAGCGGTCGAACGCTGCAGGACAGGTTCACTCAACCGCAAGAGGCATGGCCATGACGCTCCCAACGCCCCCGGAAACGCCCGATCCGAACATTGACGATCCCAACCTCCCGCCCCCAGAGCCTGAGCGTGACCCGGATGACCTGCCGATTCAGCCGACCGTGCCGCCAACCGTGGGTGACCCACCCAGTCAAGAACCCCCGATAAAGGCGTAAGACTGTTCATTCAAGATCGCTGGGGCCGCTGAGCGGCTCCAGGTGAACGGCACTACGCTAACGGCGGGCGATTGAAGTCGACGACTGTCAATTTTGCCCGTGGCGCGTCGGCTGCGTTGTTTCGATCAAAAGTCACCCTGTGTCGCTGACCTTTCTACTCGACCCTGCCCAGTTCAGCCACGCTGATCTCCCGCATCCTGAACTTCTGCACCTTGCCCGTCACCGTCATGGGAAATTCATCGACGAAGCGGATATGGCGGGGCACCTTGTAGTGGGCGATACGGGATTTGCACCAGGCCTGCAGCTCCTCGGCAGTGGCCTGGTGACCTGGATGCAGCTTGACCCAGGCGACGATGTCCTCGCCGTAGCGGCTGCACGGGATACCAATGACCTGGGCATCGGCGACCGCCGGGTGGGTATAGAAGAACTCTTCTATTTCACGCGGGTAGATGTTTTCGCCACCGCGGATGATCATGTCCTTGTTGCGCCCGACGATGCGCACATAGCCCGCCTCGTCCATCACCGCCAGGTCACCGCTGTGCATCCATCCGGCCGCGTCGATGGCACTGGCCGTGGCCTCGGGGTTATCCCAGTAACCCAGCATCACGCTGTAGCCGCGCGTGCAAAGCTCCCCGGTTTCACCGCGCGCAACCGTTGCGCCTTGCGGGTCGATGATCTTGCTTTCCAGTTGCGGCTGGGTACGGCCCACAGTGGTGACGCGCAGCTCCAGGTCATCATCCGGGCCGGTTTGCAACGACACCGGGCTTGTTTCAGTCATGCCGTAAGCGATCTGCACCTGGGCCATGTGCATCTGGTCGATGACCCTGCGCATGACCTCGATCGGGCAGGTGGCGCCGGCCATGATGCCGCTGCGCAAGGACGACAGGTCCATACGCTGGCGGGCCGGATGATCGAGCATGGCGATGAACATGGTGGGCACGCCGTACAGGATGGTGCCGCGTTCCTCGGCCACGGCGCGCAAGGCCAACTCGGCGTCGAAGCCGTCGCCTGGGTAGATCATGGTGGTGCCATGGGTGATGCAGCCCAGGTTGCCCATGACCATGCCGAAACAGTGATACAAGGGCACCGGGATCACCATGCGGTCATGCGCAGTCAAGCCCAGGCTTGCGCCAACCATGAAGCCGTTGTTCAGAATGTTGTAGTGGCTGAGGGTAGCGCCCTTGGGCGCGCCGGTGGTGCCAGAGGTGTACTGGATGTTCACCGGCTGGTCGAAATGCAGGCTGTTTTGCCGAGCCGTGCACGCTTCGCGGCTTACGGACATGCCCCAAGTGGCCAGTGCCTCCCACGGCAGGAAGCCAGCAGGCGGGTCGTTGGCCAGGCTTACGACCCCGCGCAAGGCAGGCAGCGCGGCACTGCTGATCTGACCGGGTGTTGCGGTCGCCAACTCCGGCACCAAGGCATGGACCATGGCGTGGTAATCGGAATGCTTGAACGCGTCGGCACAGACCAGCCAGCTGCACCCTGACTGGCGCAGCACGTACTCAAGCTCACCCACCCGGTAAGCCGGATTGACGTTGACCAGGATGGCGCCCACCTTGGCAGTTGCCACCTGCAGGATGCACCACTGCGCGCAGTTGGGTGCCCAGATGCCCACGCGGTCACCGGTTTCGATCCCAAGGGCCATCAGCGCCCGGGCACACGACTCGACCTGCTCCGCCAGTTGCCGCCAGCTGTAGCGCAGGCGCTGGTGCCGAGCCACCAAGGCTTCCTGCTCGCCCAGGCGCGCCACGGTCGCGTCGAAGGCCTGGCCAATCGTTTGAGTAAGCAAGGGGCGGTCCTGGCGACCGCGGGTATAGCTGGGTTGGGTCATGTGCGTCCCTTCTTTTGATTGTTCTGGGTAGGGGGCCAAACGCGCGCCAATCACTTTGGCTCAGATTTACGTTTACGTAAAGGTGACGGATAAATTGACAAAAAAGCAGGTGCAGGTTTACGTTTACGTAAAGGTGATAGGCAGTTGAGCACGCTTTCGGCGTCAGCTGCCTGCCCAGGCAAGCTTGCCGCTCGCAGCGTGATCCCATTTCAAGAACAACAAGGTGCCCTCGCATGCATTACCCCAGCCTGAACTTCGCCCTGGGCGAGACCATCGACATGCTTCGCGACCAGGTGCGCACCTTCGCCGCCGCCGAGCTCGCCCCCCGCGCCGCGCAGATCGACCACGACAACCTGTTCCCTGCCGACATGTGGCGCAAGTTCGGCGACATGGGCCTGCTCGGCATCACCGTGCCGGAAGAATACGGTGGCGCAGGCTTGGGTTATCTGGCGCACGTGGTGGCGATGGAAGAAATCAGCCGCGCCTCGGCCTCGGTCGCGCTGTCCTACGGCGCCCACTCCAATTTGTGCGTCAACCAGATCAACCGTAACGGCACGCCCGCGCAAAAGGCCAAGTACCTGCCCAAGCTGGTCAGCGGCGAGCACGTCGGCGCCCTGGCGATGAGCGAACCCAATGCAGGGTCGGACGTGGTGTCGATGAAACTGCGCGCCGACAAACGCGGCGACCACTACGTGCTCAACGGCAGCAAGACGTGGATCACCAACGGGCCCGACGCCAACACCTACGTCATCTACGCCAAGACCGATCTGGAAAAAGGCCCCCATGGCATCACTGCGTTCATCGTCGAGCGCGATTGGGCAGGCTTTAGCCGCAGCAACAAGTTCGACAAGCTGGGCATGCGTGGCTCGAACACCTGCGAGCTGTTCTTCGATGACGTGCACGTGCCAGAGGACAACATCCTCGGCCAACTCAATGGCGGCGTACGGGTGTTGATGAGCGGCCTGGACTACGAGCGCGTGGTGCTCGCCGGCGGCCCTACCGGCATCATGCAGAGCTGCATGGACCTGGTGGTGCCGTACATCCATGACCGCAAGCAATTCGGGCAGAGCATCGGCGAGTTCCAGTTGATCCAGGGCAAGGTCGCCGATATGTACACCCAGCTCAACGCCAGCCGCGCTTACCTGTATGCCGTGGCCCAGGCGTGCGATCGCGGCGAAACCACCCGCAAGGACGCAGCCGGGGTGATCCTCTACACCGCCGAGCGCGCCACGCAGATGGCCCTGGAGGCGATCCAGATTCTTGGCGGCAACGGGTATATCAACGAATTTCCCGCAGGTCGCTTGCTGCGCGATGCCAAGCTGTACGAAATCGGCGCCGGCACCAGCGAAATCCGCCGGATGCTGATCGGCCGCGAGTTGTTCAACGAGACCCGCTGAACACGCTGGCGCTGCGGCCGGCTCATACGCCCGCCGTGGCCACACCGGACAACCTTGCACGGCCACGCCAAGGGCGCGCCGCTGCACCAGGAGTCATGATGATTCTGAAAACCCAAGTGAACCCCCGGTCACCCGAATTCGCCCAGTCCCAGGCGGCCATGCTGGCGCAGGTCGACAACCTGCGTGTGCTGCTTGCCCAGGTAGCCCAGGGTGGCGGCGCCAAGGCTCAGGAGCGGCACACCTCACGAGGCAAACTGCTGCCGCGCGAGCGAATCGAACGTCTGCTCGATGCCGGTTCCGCCTTTCTTGAAATCGGCCAGTTGGCTGCACACCAGGTCTACGGCGAAGACGTTCCGGCAGCCGGCCTGATCGCCGGGATCGGGCGCGTGGAAGGCGTGGAATGCATGATCGTGGCCAACGACGCGACGGTCAAAGGTGGCTCTTACTACCCGCTGACGGTGAAAAAGCACCTGCGGGCGCAGACCATTGCCTTGCAGAACCGTCTGCCGTGCATCTACCTGGTGGATTCGGGCGGCGCCAACTTGCCGCGCCAGGACGAGGTGTTTCCCGACCGTGAGCACTTCGGGCGGATTTTCTTCAACCAGGCCAACATGAGCGCACTGGGCATCGCCCAGATCGCCGTGGTGATGGGGTCATGCACCGCAGGCGGCGCCTACGTGCCGGCAATGGCGGACGAGGCGATCATGGTGCGTCAACAGGCCACCATCTTCCTGGCCGGCCCACCGCTGGTGAAGGCGGCCACAGGCGAGGTGGTGAGCGCCGAGGCGCTAGGCGGCGCCGATGTGCATTGCCGCACCAGCGGTGTAGCCGACCATTACGCCGAGAACGACGAGCATGCCCTGGCGCTGGCCAGGCGCTGCGTGGCCAATCTCAACTGGCGCAAGCTCGGTGCCCTGCAATGCGAGCCGCCGGTTGCGCCCTTGTATGCGGCGCAGGAGCTATATGGCGTGATTCCGGCTGACGCCAAGCAGCCTTTCGATGTGCGTGAAGTCATCGCACGGCTGGTCGATGGCTCGGTGTTCGATGAGTTCAAAGCCTTGTTCGGGACCACGCTGGTGTGCGGCTTCGCCCACCTGCACGGCTACCCGATCGCCATCCTGGCCAACAACGGCATCCTGTTTGCCGAGGCTGCGCAAAAAGGCGCGCACTTCATCGAGCTGGCTTGCCAGCGCGGTATCCCGCTGCTGTTCCTGCAGAACATCACGGGGTTCATGGTGGGCAAGAAGTACGAAGAAGGCGGCATCGCCAAGCATGGCGCCAAGTTGGTCACGGCCGTGGCCTGCGCGCAGGTACCCAAGTTCACGGTCATCATTGGCGGCAGTTTCGGTGCCGGCAACTACGGCATGTGCGGACGCGCCTACGACCCGCGCTTTCTCTGGATGTGGCCCAATGCGCGCATCGGGGTGATGGGCGCCGAACAGGCTGCCGGCGTGCTGGTGCAGGTCAAGCGCGAGCAGAGCGAGCGCAGCGGCGAGCCGTTTGGCGCCGAGGATGAGGCCAGGCTCAGGCAGCCGATCCTCGATCAGTACGAGCATCAGGGCCACCCCTACTACTCCAGCGCCCGCCTATGGGACGACGGCGTCATCGACCCAGCGCAGACCCGCGATGTGCTGGCCCTGGCCTTGTCTGCGGCGCTGAACGCACCGATCGAACCGAGCCGCTTCGGCATATTCAGGATGTGACCCCATGAGCGATTTCACTACGGTAGAGGTGAGCCACGATCCACGTGGCTTCGCCACCTTGTGGCTCAGCCGCGAGGACAAGCACAACGCCTTCAATGCCTTGATGATCCGCGAGCTGAACATTGCCCTGGGGCAGCTTGCCGACGACGCGGGCGTACGCTTCGTGTTGCTGCGCGGGCGGGGACGGCATTTCAGTGCCGGCGCCGACCTTGCGTGGATGCAGCAGTCGGCGCAGCTGGACTTCAACACCAACCTGGATGACGCACGCGAGCTGGGCGAGTTGATGTATGCACTGCACCGCATCAAGGTGCCGACCCTGGCAGTGGTCCAGGGCGCCGCATTCGGCGGCGCCCTGGGCCTGATCAGTTGCTGTGACATGGCCATCGGTGCCGAAGACGCCCAGCTGTGCCTGTCGGAAGTGCGCATCGGCCTGGCACCGGCGGTGATCAGTCCCTTCGTGGTCAAGGCCATCGGCGAGCGCGCCGCCCGCCGTTATGCACTCACGGCAGAGCGCTTCAGCGGGTTGCAGGCCCAGGCCCTTGGGTTGTTGGCCGAGGTGTACCCGGCCAGCCAGTTGGAGGCCAGCGTGAACCAGTGGATTGAAACCCTTCTGGCCAATAGCCCCCAGGCAATGCGTGCGACCAAGGAGCTGTTGCGCGAGGTCGACGGCGGCACCCTCAGCCCTGGCCTGCGTCGTTATTGCGAGAACGCCATCGCGCGAATCCGCGTAAGCGCCGAGGGCCAGGAAGGCCTTCGTGCGTTTCTGGAAAAACGCCAACCTGCCTGGCAGGCCGATGCAAACAAGGAGCCACGCCCATGAACCGCCCGCCATTGACAACGTTGCTGGTGGCCAACCGTGGTGAAATCGCCTGCCGGGTGATGCGCACCGCCAAGGCCATGGGCCTGACCACGGTGGCGGTGCACAGCGCCATCGACCGTAATGCCCGCCACAGCCGGGAAGCCGATGTGTGCGTGGACCTGGGCGGCAACAAGGCGGCAGACAGTTACCTGCAGATCGACAAGCTGGTGGCAGCGGCCAAGGCAAGCGGTGCCCAGGCCATTCACCCGGGCTATGGCTTTCTTTCGGAAAACGCAGATTTTGCCCGCGCAGTCGAAGCCGCTGGCTTGATGTTCCTGGGCCCACCTGCGTCGGCCATCGACGCCATGGGCAGCAAGTCGGCCGCCAAGGCCTTGATGGAGTCCGCAGGCGTGCCGCTGGTGCCGGGCTATCATGGCCAGGCCCAGGACCTGGACACCTTCAAGCAAGCCGCCCGGCACGTCGGCTACCCGGTCCTGCTCAAGGCCAGCGCCGGTGGTGGCGGCAAGGGCATGAAGGTGGTCGAGGACGAAAGCCAGTTGGCCGATGCCCTGGCGTCGGCGCAACGTGAAGCCCTGTCATCCTTTGGCGATGCGCGGATGCTGGTGGAAAAGTACGTATTGAAGCCGCGCCATGTGGAGATCCAGATTTTTGCCGATCGCCATGGCCACTGCCTGTACCTCAACGAACGGGATTGCTCGATCCAGCGGCGTCACCAGAAGGTGATCGAGGAAGCCCCTGCCCCGGGCCTTTCGGCGGACCTGCGACGCGCCATGGGCGAGGCGGCAGTACGCGCGGCGCAGGCCATCGGCTATGTCGGCGCTGGCACCGTGGAATTTCTGCTGGACGCCCGTGGCCAGTTCTTCTTCATGGAAATGAACACGCGCCTGCAGGTGGAGCACCCCGTCACCGAGGCCATCACCGGCCTGGACCTGGTGGCCTGGCAGATTCGCGTGGCCTGCGGTGAACCCCTGCCCATCACCCAGGACCAGGTACCGCTCAACGGCCATGCCATCGAAGTGCGGCTGTACGCCGAAGATCCGGCCAATGACTTCTTGCCGGCCACCGGCACCCTGACGCTTTACCGGGAACCGGCTTGCGGCCCAGGCCGGCGCGTGGACAGCGGTGTGAGCGAAGGCGATGCGGTGTCGCCCTTCTACGACCCGATGCTGGGCAAACTGATCGCCTGGGGCGAAGACCGGGAGCAGGCCCGCCTGCGCTTGCTGGCCATGCTGGATGAGTTCGCGGTAGGCGGCGTCAAGACCAACATCGCCTTCCTGCGACGTATCCTGGCCCACCCTGGGTTTGCAGCAGCCGAGCTGGATACCGGCTTCATCCCGCGTCATCAGGAAACGCTTTTGCCCGCCGCGCAGGCATTGTCGGCCGAGGGCTGGGAGGCTGCAGCCCAGGCGTGGTTGCTGAGCGAACCTGCCCGCGCACGCGTGGACGACCCACACTCCCCATGGGCCCGACAAGACGGGCTGCGCTTGGGGGCTGGAACTTCGCTGAATGTGCATCTGACCCACAATGGGCATGACCAGGCCGTTACGCTCAACCAGAAGACCCAAGGCATCTGGAGCCTGCAAGGGGATTGGCTGATGCGAGAGCAGGCAGGCCTGCGCACCCGCCACCTGGCCATTCGCAAAGGTGCCAGCCTGTATCTGCACTGGGATGGAGAACTCCACAGCCTCGAAGCATTCGACCCGCTCGCTCAGGCAGCCATCGACCTTGCCCATCAAGGCGGCCTGACCGCCCCCATGAACGGCAGCATCGTGCGGGTACTGGTCGAGGTGGGTCAGGCGGTAGAGGCAGGTGCCCCGCTGGTGGTGCTGGAGGCCATGAAGATGGAGCACAGCATTCGGGCCCCCAAGGCCACCACGGTCAAAGCCTTGCTGTGCCAGGAAGGCGACATGGTCAGCGAGGGGGCAGCGCTGGTCGAACTGGAACCGTGAAGGCCGCGGGGTCGCGGTGCCTGACGGCCTGCGGCCCTTGCCTCACCGCACGGGCCACGTGGCCTCAGAACGCCCCGTGTACCCGCACTACCACGCCCAGGAACTCACAGCCGGTTTCGCAGAGCACCGTGGGGTAACGGGTGTTCAACGGCTTGAGCATCTTGTCGCCGCCTTCTTCGACCAATTGGCGGAGCACGGGGGCTTTGCCAGGCTGGCGTGCGATCACCAACCTGCCGGGCTCCACGGGCAACCCGGTATCGACCAGCACGCGCATGCCTTCGGGCACGCTCTTGCCGCTGGCAGCGTTCATCGAGTCGTTTTCCACGGCAAGCCAGAACGCATTGCCGGCAGGCATGTAGTCGGTCTGCTCGTGCACTTCACTGGTTTCAGGCAACGGGCCCTGCAAGTCCGCCCACTTGAGCACCGGAAAGCGAAAGCTCGCATAGAGCAGGGCCTGTGCGGAAACAGGCGGCTGAGCACCGTAGCGGCCAGGTGATTCGCGCATCAGGTCGCGCTCGACCACCATGACCTGCGCCTCCAGAAAGACCAGGCCGAGCTTTTCCAGTTTTTCGTTGATGGTCTCCAACGTGGGACGACGGGTGCCGCGAAGCCAGTGCCCTACCCCACCTTGCGTCATGCCCAGGCGCTCGGCCAGTTTCAACTGGCTGAGGTTGTGTTCGCGCTTGTAGCGCTTGAGAAATGCATTCCAATTTTCCATGAGCGGCAACAATACGGACTGTATTGGAAGCAGCAATACACAATCTGAATTATTTATTTGGCGCTAGAAAATACAAATTGACCTATGCTCTGAGTTCATTGTGTTTGACGAGAACCTGGAAGGTATCGCAATGAAACATCCGAAAAACGACGAAACAGATCTCGACAGCGAAGCCGCCCGCCGCGCGCTGGATTATTACCTAAACCCCAACCCGCCCCGCCCTACGCCTGAGAACAGGATTTGGACGCTTCACGAAGGCGTCACACGTGATCAAGCACAGGAGCATGCCATTGCCCTGCTGCGCTGTGCGGCAGCAACCGCCCAGGAAACCGCCACCCACCAGCACGGTGGCCAGCGAGAGCTGCTGTTTGCCTTGATGCACATGATGGACATGGCTCGCGCGCTGCTGGAACACCAGCGCACGGCAGACCCCGCCGCTTGAGGCAGGTTGCCGTGAATGAGAGGGAACGCAGTAGGCGCTTGGCGTGTAAAGCCAAGGCCCCGCTTTGGGGGACAAGGAAGCGCAGCGGTAGATTTTCTACCGTCGTGAATAAAAAATCATTTGACTGGCAAATGATAACGATTATTATTGCACTCAGCTGATCGCGAGATCAGCTGGATAAACCGGAGCTTAGGTCGCTCTCGGATTATCTCCTCATCAGGCTAATCACGGTTTTTGACCCAGCTTTTTGCTGGGTCTTTTTTTTGGCTCTTCAGGCTAATGAAGATCGTGATGGCGGCGATGGTAGCAAAAGTGTTTCCGGGGGTGAACGGCCATTACAAAAGTTTGCCGATTCAGCACTTGAGAATCAATCTCGTTAAGCCTAAGCTCGGCTTCTACGGATGTCCCCATCTGCTCTCTAGCAAGGAACTGCTCATGACCCGCATGCTCTTGCGCCTCCATACGCCTCTGCCCGAGCACGCTGCCGATAGCGATGCTGCCCTGTTGCTCGCACTCAAGCGCCTGCCACGCGCTGCGCAACAAGTGTTTCTGCTAAGCCGTCTCGATCAGCTGGCCCAGGCCAGGGTCGCCACACGTCTAGGCTTGCCCCTACGCAGTGTCGAGCGTCTCATGGTCCAGGCGTTGCTCGCCGGTCAGCCCCGCCCCGATGGCCCAACGAGCCAGGCAGCTCGGTGGTATGTGCGTTTGCAGAGCCCGGACGTCACCGCCTGCGAGCGTATCGACTTTCGTCGCTGGCTGGACGCCTCGCCCAACCACCTGCAGGCGTTCCACGCTACTGAACTGCGCTGGCGCAGCCTTTACGCGCCTGCCCTGGCCTTGGGCCGCGATGGCTGGTATCGCAAGGGTCGCGCTGCCCTGTCGCTGGGTGGATGCTCGATTGCCGCCGCGCTGGGCATGGCCGTACTGGTCTTGCTGGGGCTGTGGACGTGAAAAGGAGCCATTGCCCGTAGCTGACGCCTGCGCTTTGAGCGCCTTACCACAGCGCGATGTCGTACGTCAGGTACAGCCGATTGCTGTCGCGTCCACGGGCAAAGTCCGACCGGTACACATAGTTGCGCAGCTTGACGCCAAGCCCTTTGGCGGGGCCTGATTGCACCACGTACGCAAGCTCTGCGTCGCGCTCCCATTCGCTCAGGCCCGCCGCGCCAGAACGGCCGTTATCGCCGCTCAGGTAACGGGTCATGAAGGTCAACCCCGGCACCCCGGCAGCGGCGAAATTGTAGACATAGCTCGCCATCCAGGTCTTTTCATCTTCTTCGATGAACTTGCCGATGCCCACGTTGCTGAATGAATACACCGTCGCGCCGCTGATGTATGGCAGTCCCGCTTTGCCATTGAGCTGCTGATAGCCTGCGCCGAACGTGTGACCGGAATGCGTGTAGGCGATTTGACCGCTGAGCATGTCATTGTCGATCGGGCCACCGTAGGCCGCGCCGGTGCTTTTGCTTTTGAAGTAACGCAGGTCCGTGGTCAGTACACCGCCAGCCAGCGCATGGTCGTGAACCAAGCCGGCGAAGTCCTGACGGTAGAAGTGCTCGAGCTGGCCGTGGTAGTAGCTCAGGCGCAGCTGTTTGCTGAAGGTGTAGTCGGCGCCGGCAAAGCTGAAGTCTCCGGCTTCGCCGCCACTGTAGCCGTCCAGGTACAGGCCGGTGCTGTTGGATGAATCGCGCTGCTTGAAACGGGTCAGGTGCCCGGCCGTGAGGGTCAGGTTATCGAGGGCGGTACTGGTGAGCTGCGTGCCTTGGTAGGTTTGCGGCATCAAGCGAGCATCGTTATGCACCAGCACTGGTAACTTCGGCAACAGGGTGCCATGCCTGACGAGGCTCTGCCCAACACGCGCCTTGACCGTAACGCCGGCACTGGCGAACGTGTCGGCGGCCCGGCCATCGTCATGCACAGGCAAAAGGCCCGTGCCACTGCGGCCACGCCCCGAATCCAGGCGCACGCCCAACAGGCCCAGTGCATCGAGCCCCAGACCCAGGGTACCGGGGGTGTAACCCGACTGGTAATCGAGCAAGAAGCCCTGCGCCCACTCGGTACGCTCGCTCTTGGCAGTGGCTGCGGCGCGGGGGCTCATACCCTGTTCGTCGCGAAAGTTCTCGTTGAAATAGACGTTGCGCAGTTGCAGCTTGAGCTTGCTGTCTTCAATGAAATCGGTAGCGCCGGCCACAGGCAGGCAGCCGCAGAGCAGGCCACAGGCGGCCCCTCGCGCGAGGGTCAAGGACATGATCGGTACTCTATTGTTGTTTTTAGGGTGTAAGCGATGGCGGGCGCCTGGCGGCGCCCGCACCGTTCAGACGAAGAACGACAGCGCGCCGGTCAACACCGCCAATGCAGTGATGACCAGCGAAGTGAGCACTGCCCACTTCACCGTGGCTTTCTGGAAGTCGCCGATGTCCTTGTCGACCATGCCCACCAGCAGCAGGGTCGAGGCGACCAACGGGCTCATCAAGTGCACCGGCTGGCCCAGCACCGAGGCGCGGGCGATCTCCACCGGGTCGATGCCATAGGCGGCGGCTGCATTGGCCAGGATCGGCACCACGCCGAAATAATAGGCATCGTTGGACAGCACGAAGGTAAGCGGCATGCTGGTCAGCGCCACCACCAGCGGGAACCAGTGGCTCCAGGCTTCCGGGATCCAGTCCACGAGGGTTTGCGCCAGGGCATCGACCATCTTGGTGCCCGAGAAGATACCGGCGAAGATACCGGCGGCGAACACCAGCAGCACCACGGTCATGGCGTTGCCCGAATGGGCCAGAATACGTTCTTTCTGCAGTTCCAGCTGCGGGTAGTTGATCATCAGCGCAGCAACGAAACCGATCATGAACAGGATCGCCGCGTGCATCAGGCCCAGCACCAGCGCGGTCATGACCACGATGACCAGCACCAGGTTCACATAGGCCAGACGCGGGCGCTTGTGGGGCGTATCACCCAGGATTTCCTTGATGTAGCAGTTGCCGCCGCCGGACTCCAGGGCCACGTTGCCAATGCGGCGTCGTTCGGCACGGCCCAGCAGGTAGGCGGTGAACACCACCCAAGCAGCCCCGCCGATCACCGTGGGCAGCATGGGAATGAAATAGTCGGTGGCATCGAGCCCAAGTGCTGCGATGGCGCGGGTGGCAGGCCCGCCCCAGGGGCTCATGCCACTCATGATGCTCAGCGACAGCATCGACACCGTTGCCAGGATCATCGGGTTCATGCCGATGCGCTTGTACAAGGGCAGCATGGCCGCGCAGGTGATCATGTAGGTGGTGGTGCCGTCGCCGTCCAGCGCCACCAGCAGCGACAGCAATGCAGTGCCAATGGCGATCTTGATGGGGTCGCCGTTGACGCGCTTGAGAATCTTGCGGATCAGAGGGTCGAACAGGCCGGCATCGATCATCAAGCCGAAAAACAGGATGGCGAACAGCAGCAAGGCGGCCGACGGGGCTACCATTTTCAGCCCATCGAGCATCATCTTGCCAAGGTCAGGTGCAAAGCCCCCCACCAGTGCGAAGACGATGGGCACGACCGTCAAGGCGACGATCGGGGACAAGCGTTTGCTCATGATCAGGTAGGTGAACGTCACCACCATGATCAGGCCCAGGAGTGCGAGCATGGCTTTTTCTCTCTTGTTTTTATCCGGTTTGGGCCGTCGATGACGCAGACGAGCCCCCTACCCGCGCGCGTTCCTGCGCGCGGGTTGCAGCGTTTTGAGGTCAGGGTGTGGCGGACGTCTTATCCGTGATGGCTTGGTTTGGCGACCCAGGTGGCGTCAGGGCCGACCGCGGCGGGTGCCGGCTCGACCACAGGCTCGCCGTTGAGGCGGCTGAGCAGTATCTGCTTGTCACACGCGTTTTCGGAAATCGACACCACCACGGTGGCCACGGCGTTGCTGGCAAGGCTCGTGAGGGCGCGAGCCTCTGACATGAAGCGGTCGATGCCGATCAGCAGGGCCAGGCCTGCCAACGGGATGTCGTGGATGACTGTCAGGGTCGAGGCCAAGGCCACGAAGCCGCTACCGGTCACGCCCGCTGCGCCTTTTGACGACAGCAGCATGATCGCCAGCATGGTCACCACCTGGCCCAGGCTCAGGTCGATGTTACAGGCCTGGGCAATGAACACGGCGGCCAAGGACAGGTAGATCGCCGTACCGTCGAGGTTGAACGAGTAGCCGGTAGGCAGTACCAGGCCAACGACCCCCTTCTTGCAGCCAAGCTTTTCGAGCTTCTCCAGCATGCGCGGCAACACAGGTTCCGTGGAAGAAGTGCCCAGCACCACCAGGAACTCTTCCCGGAAATAGCGCAGCAGCTTCCACAGGCTGAAACCATGGGCGCGGCAGATGCCGCCCAGCACGACCAGGACGAAGAACGCACAGGCAATGTAGAGCGTACCGATCAGCTTGGCGAGCGACCCCAGCGAGGTGACCCCGTACTGCCCGACCGTGAACGCCAGGGCACCGAACGCACCGACCGGTGCGAAACGCATGAGATAGCCGAAGATGCGGAACACCATGGCCGAGGCCGCTTCCAGTACGTCCAGCACCGGTTTGCCCTTCTCGCCCATGGACGACAGCGCGAAACCGCTGAGCACGGCAATGAACAGCACGGGGAGCACTTCACCCTTGTTGAACGCCCCCATGAAGGTGTCCGGGATGATGTGCATGAAAAAGTCCACCACTCCCAGTTTGGCGGCCGAGGCGGTGAACTGGGTCAAGCCTTCGGTGCTCAGGGTGGCCGGGTCGATGTTCATGCCGACCCCTGGCTTGAACAGGTACACCGCAGCCAAGCCGATGATCAGGCTGACAATGGTCAGCCCCAGGAAAAGCAATAGTGTCTTGCTCATCAAGCGCCCGAGCGAGCGCTTGTCGGTCATGCCGGCTATACCGGTGACGATGGTGCAGAACACCACGGGCGCGATCATCATCTTGACCAGCTTGATGAAGGCATCGCCCAAGGGCTTGAGCGCAACGGCCTGTTGCGCCCAGAAGTGACCGACCACTACGCCCAGCACGACGGCGCAGAGGATCTGGAAGTACAGCGATTTGGCAAGTTTCATGAGGCATCACCCATTGTTCATATTGTGCGGATGCGCTTGTTGCAAAGTACAGCGGTCGACCCTTTGGGTGGCTAGCCAGCCAACCTGCGCAAGGTAGGCGCGTAGACGAACCCTGAAAAGAGCCGCCGGGCAGTACGTACTACAGAGGCTTGCAGGGTCTTGCCATCAGCGCCGCTGCGTGACAACGCGACGTCGATGCCACCACTTGGATGCTCAAGACGAACCTGGCTCAGGTCCAAGGCTTGTTCGCCCAGCAGATCCACAATGACGCTGCCGGGGCTGACACAGGCAGTGGCCAGCCCCACAGCACCGGTGATCGCCAGGGCACGGTGGCAATTGTGCGGCATGAAGTAGCGCACCTGAAGCGTGCCGTCGTAGCGCGGCTTGGACACCAGCACCGGCTTGGGGATCACCATGCCGCTGACATCGCCAAGGCCCATGGCCTTGCCGGCTTTGAGGCGCAGGGCTTCCAGACGCTTGAGCAGAGGGCCGTTGGCGTCGAGCTCGTCCGGCGTTTCGGCGCCGGTCATGCCCAGGTCACTGGCCTGGATGACCATCATGGGCATGGCCATGTCGATACAGGTCATGGGCACGCCATCGATCACATCCTTGGCTTGCCCAGTGGGGAACAGCTTGCCGGTCTTGCTGCCAACCGCATCGAGGAAGGTCAGGTGCACCGGCGCGGCAGTGCCGGGCACGCCATCGATGGCGGTACGCCCTTCATAGCGCACGATGCCACCCGGGGTTTCCACCAGCGAGTTGACGAAGGTGCCCGTGTTCAGGTTACGAATGCGCACCAGGGTCTTGCCTTCCTGGCCCTTGACCAGCCCTTGCTCGATGGCGAAAGGACCGACCGCGCACAGCATGTTGCCGCAGTTGGGCGCAGTGTCCACGCGGCGCTGGGCGACCATCACCTGCACGAACAGGTAATCGACGTCGGCGTCGGCATGCAGCGACGGGCTGATGATCGCGACCTTGCTGGTCTGCGGGCTGCCGCCACCGATACCGTCGATCTCCAGCTCATGGCCGGACCCCATCAGGTCGATGAGCAATTCATCGCGTTCGACCACATTGGCAGGCAAGTCCCAGGCATGAAAGAACGGCCCTTTTGAGGTGCCGCCGCGCATGAGTACGCAAGGAATTCGTTGCATGATTTCGCACTCTTATTGATCAATGGACATCATTGATGCCGTGAGCAAAAGAGTGACAGGGATGGATAAATCATTCCAATGCAAATATCGTAGCGATTATTCCGTTTTACAACATAATAAAAATCGACTTCGACCTGAGGTGAATCGTGGAATATGAGCTTCAAGACATACGATCTTTCGTGAAAATCGCCGAACTCGGCAGCTTCCACGAGGCCGCCGAAGTGCTGCATCTCTCGCAGCCGGCATTGAGCCGGCGGATCAAGAAGCTGGAGGAAGGGTTAGGCACCTCGCTGTTGGAGCGCACCACCCGCCGCGTCAGCCTGACCAGCGTGGGACGCGATTTTCTGCCCAAGGCCAGGCGCCTGCTGGACGACTTCGAGGATTCGATTCTCAGCATCCGAGAGCTGGCCGAACGCCAGACCGGGCAGGTGACGCTGGCCTGCATCCCGACTGCAGCGTTCTATTTCTTGCCGTCGGTGATCCGCGACTACAACGACCAGTACCCCAAGATCCGCATTCGCCTGTTGGACCTGAGCGCCAATGACGGCCTGGAGGCCGTGCTGCGCGGGGAAGCCGATTTTGGCATCAACATGATGAGCGGCCAGCATCCGGACATCGAGTTCGTGTCCTTGGTGCAGGAGCATTTCGTGCTGGCCTGCCGGCGCGATCACCCATTGGCCAACCGCAATGCAGTGACCTGGACCGAGCTTGCCGACTATCGCTTGATCGGTGTCGGCCGATTGAGCGGCAACCGCATGTTGCTCGACCACGCTCTGGCCGGGCTGAATCTGCGGCCCAAATGGTTCTACGAAGTGCAGCACCTGTCCACGTCCCTGGGCATGGTCGAGGCCGGGCTTGGCGTATCGGCCATGCCTAGCCTGGCCATGCCCAGTGCAGACCACCCTACCCTGGTAAGCGTGCCGTTGATTGAGCCGGAGGTCACCCGCACCTTGGGGCTGGTCTACCGCCGCGGCGCCTCGCTGTCGCCGGCAGCGGAGAAGTTCGTGTCGATCCTGCTGGAGAAATGGCCGAACCGCTGAGCATGAAACATTATTAACGCCGGTTAATTCAGCGCTGGGCCCGCCTGCCAATAAGCTATGCGTTTTATTCGGAGTTTTCCCATGCTCAAGACGTTGTCCTGCACGGCACTGCTGGTCGCCACCTTTGCCTGCTCTGCCGCAGAGCCCACCCCTGACCAGGCCCCCACGCTGACCGTGCTCAGCTCCGGCGGCATCATGGGCGCCATCCGCAACGTTGCACCGGCTTATGAACACACCTACGGGGTCAAGCTCAACGTGCTCGCCGCGCCATCGATGGGCCAGACCCCGCAAGCCATCCCGAATCGGCTGCAACGGGGCGAGCCGGCCGATGTGGTGCTGATGGTGGGCTCGGCGTTGGACAAGTTGGTCACCGACGGCAAGGCCGACAAGGCCAGCCGCATCGACCTGGGCAAGTCGTTCATTGCCATGGCCGTACGCAAAGGTGAGCCCAAGCCGGCTATCGGCACAATGGGTGAGTTGCGTCAGGTGCTGCTCGATAGCCCCTCGGTTGCCTACTCCGACAGCGCCAGCGGGGTGTACCTGTCCAAAACCTTGTTCCCGAGCATGAACCTGGGCGAAGGGTTCACCCACAAAGCCCACATGATCCCTGCCGAGCCCGTCGGCAAGGTGGTCGCACGCGGCCAGGCAGCCATCGGGTTCCAGCAACTGAGCGAGCTCAAGCCGGTGGCCGGCATCGACATCGTGGGGCTGATCCCGGCCGAGGGGCAAAAGATGACGATGTATTCGGGTGCGGTGGTTGCCAACAGCCAGCACCGGGCGGCGGCCCAGGCGCTGCTTGACTACATGGCCTCTGCCCAGGCGGACGCCGCCATCGAGAAAAGCGGCCTGACCCCGCTGCCGCACACGGCCCACTAAACTTCAACCCTCGCCCGGGCACGTTGATCGAAGGCGTGCCCTGCCGGCGTGCCGCAGCGTCTGAGACCCATCCTTCCTCGTTCCCAAGGCCGTCGCGATGCAAGACATGCTGCAAGAGATCCTCGACCAGGTGCGCCCACTGCTCAGCCAGGGTCAGGTCGCGCAATACATCCCCGCCCTGGCCCAGGTCGACCCCAACCAGCTGGGTATCGCAGTGCACAGCCTCGATGGCCAGCTGCACTGCGCTGGCGATGCCTACACACCCTTTTCCATCCAGAGCATTTCCAAGGTGTTCAGCCTGGTCCAGGCGATCAACCATAGCGGCGAGGACATCTGGTCACGCCTGGGTTACGAGCCTTCGGGGCAGGCCTTCAACTCGCTGGTGCAGCTGGAGGTGGAAAAGGGTCGCCCGCGCAACCCGTTCATCAATGCTGGCGCACTGGTGATCTGCGACATCAACCAGTCACGCTTCGCCACCCCTGCCCTGTCGATGCGCGACTTCGTTCGCCGCCTGGCTGGCAACCCGCGCATCGTCAGCGACACGGTGGTGGCCGAGTCCGAATACCAGCACCGCGCACGCAATGCCGCCATGGCCTGGCTGATGACCGCGTTTGGCAACTTTCATAACGACGTGGACGCGGTGCTGAGCAGCTATTTCCATCACTGCGCGCTGTCGATGAACTGCGTCGACGTAGCGCGGGGCTTTGCGTTTCTGGCCAACAGCGGCTATTGCCCGCACAGCGGTGAACACGTGCTCAGCGCACGTCAGGCCCAGCAGGTGAACGCCATCATGGCTACCAGCGGCTTGTACGACGAAGCCGGCAATTTCGCCTATCGTGTGGGCCTGCCGGGCAAGAGTGGCGTGGGCGGCGGCATCGTGGCAGTGGTCCCCGGGCGGTACAGCATTTGCGTCTGGTCCCCAGCGCTTAACGCTTCTGGCAATTCGCTGGCAGGTATTCGCGCATTGGAATTGCTGAGCGAGCGCATTACGGGGTCGGTTTTTTCGGCGGTACCGTGAGGGCCATTTCCTACACGTCGGAACCCTTATCAGACGTGCAAACCCCTTGTTTACAGTCAAGTACGATCGTCCTAAGTAAGATCCAGATGCACATACAGGCCCTCAGGGAGAGCAGCCATGAGCATCAACAGCAAAAGACGACGTGACCTGAAAAAAGCCAAGAGAAAGCCTGCTATCGGCGGCGGCAGTGGCCTGCAGCCGTCAGCCCTCTATCAACTGAAGAGCTTTCGCAAAGCGTACATCAAGAGCTGGGGCATCAACTCCGAAGGTCACTTGGCCCAGGGCCACTATTCCTGGATGGCCGAACGCGTAAAGGGCTTCCCGCGTACCCTGGAGATTGGCTGTGGCGTCGGCCATTCCACGCTGGCGCTGCTGCAACAGGGGCATACCGTCGTGTGCGTGGAAGAGAACCCCCAGTGCATTGCGGCGACGCGCAAGCGGCTGGCCGACGAAGGCTTCTGCGTCGAGGTCATTGCCAGGGAAACGCCGGTTAGCCTGGATGAAAACGCCTACCGGCTGATCTACAGCGAAATCCCAGAAGCGCCCGAAGCGGACTGTTTGCTCATCGAGGGCGATGCCCTGAACGACCCCGCCCTGGAAGCATGGCTCGAACGTCAGCCAAAGTTCGACGCCGTCGCGTGCTGGTTGCTCGGTACCCATGATGCACGTGGGCACAACGCCGCGGTCGATCTGGCGCTGATGCCCACAGCCTATGAACATCGGATCTTCGTGCAGAACAGGGTCTACGAGATCGCTGATCGCATTCTTCGTTCTGGCGGTGTGCTGTCAGTGATCGACCGGGCTCAGACGCCGACCACACAGGATATGGTCGAGAAATTGCTGCAGCACCATCGCGAGCAGGCCAGCGTGACGTCCCTGGTGGTGCAACCTGTGGAACACACGCCGCACGTCGAGTCTGAGCAGCAAGGCGCCATGCGTATGATGACCACTAACCCCCTCGATGCTGCAATGGCATTCACGCCTGACGACCCGCCTACGATGTCGCTATGCTCGACGACGTCCGTCAAGCCATGAGGCAGGCGGCTCGTACCCAGGCCAGGTGTTCGGGGATGGATTGATCTGCAAAAAAAGATAGGGGTGTGAAAGAACTGGACCAGAGGCAGGCGCGCCCTTAGTTGTCGTTCGGTTCAGTTCCTTCACACACGGATGCAGTGTCAGGGGGTAGAGAGCCCTGCACAACTGGCAAAATTAACAGCTGTGCGGGGCTTGAACTTGCCTCTATTGTTGTATTCGTCTGACCGGTATCACTTCGGCTTTATCAAAGCTTGCCACGTGGGATCCAAGTACTGTGCTCCGCACACTGAACGCCAATCTGCAAATTGTGTTACTTGGGTGATCCGTACACGCGTGCCCTATTCCTTGTCGCACCGCAATCCGATCCGACCTATATGAAAAGGCTTTGGATAAGGGGCAAAGGGCAGGTAAGGGTCAATGGAACGGGGCAAGAGGAAAGGCCCTACCCGAAAAGGCCAAAAGGCTCTCCCGCCCAGCCCATCACCAGGATGTCGCCATGCTGTCGTTGTTCCGGCACAAACGGGCGCCGCTTGCGACCAACGCTCCCGAAGCACCTTCCACCGAACCAGCCAACAGAGACGCGGCCGGGACCGGCCGCGTCTCTGTTGGCAACACCACGTCGGCAGAAGCTTCTTGAGCACATCTGGCAGCGTACGTCGCTCTCCCGCCGACAGCTCGCGTCGCTGTACCTTGCGCCACTGGAACGCTATGCGAGCCTGGCCCAGCAGTTCCCAGCTTCTGAGAGCCACCACCATGCCTATCCCGGAGGCATGCTGGATCACGGCTTGGAGATCGCTGCCCACGCCCTCAAGCTGCGCCAGTCCTATCTTTTGCCTGCCGGCACGACGCCGGAAGATCAGGCCGCGCAGTCCGAGGCCTGGACCGCCGCCGTGGCCTACGCTGCCTTGCTCCATGACCTCGGCAAACTCGCCGTCGACCTGTACGTGGAATATGGAGACGGCACGATCTGGCACCCCTGGCACGGTCCCGTCCAGCGGCCGTATCGCTTTCGCTACCGAGAGGATCGCGAGTACCGGCTGCATGGCGCAGCCACCGGCTTGCTCTATCACCAGGTACTCGACGGGCCCATCCTCGACTGGCTCAGTGCCTATCCCGCCCTGTGGGGATCGCTACTCTACTTGCTGGCAGGCCAGTACGAGCACGCCGGCGTGCTGGGCGAACTGGTCGTACAAGCTGATCGCGCATCGGTGGCCCAGGAGCTGGGCGGCGATCCTAGCCGCGCAATGGCTGCACCCCGGCATGCTCTGCAGCGCAAGCTCATCGATGGCCTTCGCTATCTTCTGAAGGAAGAGTTGAAGCTGAACCAGCACCAGGCATCGGACGGCTGGCTGACACAAGATGCCTTGTGGCTCGTCAGCAAGACTGTTTCCGACAAGTTGCGCGCCCATCTTCTATCCCAAGGTGTCGAGGGAATACCCGCAAGCAATACGGCGGTGTTCAATGTGCTGCAAGGCCTTGGAATGTTGCAGACAAAGCCATCTGGCGCGCCACCGTGACCAGTGGCGAGTGGTCCCACAGCTTTACGTTGCTCAAGCTGTCACCCGCGCTGATCTGGGAGTACGGCGATCGGCCCGCGCCCTTCGCCGGCACTGTGACCGTCGATGCGGCACCTGCGACCGAGGAAGCGAATGCGCCTCCACCAGCCACGAGAGCTGGAGAATCCCCTATGCCCCCAACTGCGCCGCTGTCGGATCTGACCCAGGGCATGCCCACAGCAGGCCCCGACAGGGGTGCCGGATGTGATGGAGGAGCTGATATCGATGATCGAAGCACCGGAGGCCGCAGCTCTGGAGCCGCACGCGGAGCCCATGGCAGTGACGCAGCCAGCGCGTCCCTTGCAGCCTGAAGGGAGCACACAAGCGGCCATGCCTTCGCCCTCCGGCATGGGATCAAGACCGGTGCCCGGCAGCCCATCGCTCGCGACAGCACCGCCTTCTGGCGAACATTTCATTGCATGGCTGAAGCAGGGCATCGTTACCCGCCGTCTCATCATCAACGACGCAAAAGCACTGGTGCATACGGTTGGCGATACGGCCTATCTGGTCAGCCCCGGCGTGTTCCAGCGTTATGCGCAAGAGCATCCGCAGATCACCGCGCTGGCCAAGCAGGAAAAATTGCAGGAATGGCAGTGGGTGCAACGACGGTTCGAAAAGTTGCAACTACACCGTAAGCAGGACAGCGGCTTGAATAACTGGACGTGCGAAGTCAAAGGCCCGCGCAAGACGCGGCGGCTGCACGGCTACCTGCTCATCGCCCCCGAGACACTTTTCGACGACTTGCCGCCCAACAACCCCTATTTGTCGCTAGTCTGATACCAACGAGCTTGCACGATTTCTTGGCTCGGTACAGCGCAAGATCTGCACGCTGCGGCAAAAGCAGAGATTGGATGCACCGACAGGAAAAGCACTATCCTGTTGCAGAAGGGTAGTTCCTGAATTTGGTTTGCCAGCCGTCATCGCATCGGTTCAGTCTTCCCCGCAGCTCTTGTCAGTACGCTTGAGAATACGCCCTGTCTCGGCGATGAGTTCGGAGGCCGCGCAGTTCAGCGCCGACGCGAACCTCAAGATCATCACCAGTGTCGGCATATGCTCGCCGCGTTCGATTTTGCCTATATGGGAACGGTCAACGCCGGCCAGGTGGGCAAGGTTCTCTTGAGCTAGACAATTCTTGGCACGGAATGCGCGCACAGCTTTCCCGAACGCTTGGGCGGGTTCGGGTTCGTAAGTAGTGGTGCCTGTAGGTCGGCCTGATCGTATGGGACGCTTCTGCATCTACAGAAGCGTCAAGGACGGGTGCGTTTTAAACCACGGTAAGTTTAACTCATTCTGCTATTGCTTTATCCCCAGCATGCAGCCATCGGAACATCGCCATGTCTCTCGACCATGCCACTGCTCCACTGCAAATTGCTGTTTCCACCGGCATCATGCCGACTGCACTGGCACACTACTCGCCAAGCAGCGCATGGAAGAACCGGAGACACCGGTACGCCTGATAGAAACTACCGAGAAGGATCAGCACCAAGGGTTGAAGGATGGCCGCTACTGCCTGGGACTGTTCTTGTCCATGAATGAGCCGCCTCTTGCAAGAAAGGCATTCTCTCTCTGGCAAGACGAACTGGCACTGGCTCTGCCTTCGCGTTCGCCGCTACTGGCTTTGCCGAAGTTCCGCTTGGAGAAGCAGTACCGTACCCCCCTGATCATGTGGCAAAGAGGATACTGTAGCCCGCTAGGGCAGCAGATCGAATCCCTGCTGTCATCGGCTGCCAGCAAGCTCAATGTAGTTGATCGGGTGAGCTCCTTTGAGTTGATGGCGGTACTGGTAGCGTCTGGTTATGGCATCGGTCTCGCCACCAAGTCACGTATCTCCTGTTCCCGCAATCTGGACCTTGTGATGCGCCCGCTGGCAAACGGCTCTCACCAAGTGACCACCTACCTGGCTCTACCGCATTCGCCTATGCCGGCCACTGTAAAACGTCTGATTCAACGCGCCCAAGCCGTCGCGAACAACGACAGCCTTTAACCCGGCCTTCAGCACGCAGCGCCGGAAGGCGCGGGTTGTCCGCATCCTCAACCGCTGCGATCCTGTCCGACACTGGCCACCCGTACACCCGCAGAATCCTGCAGCAGGGTGCGCGGCAGCACGAAGCCATTGAACGGACGCTGGGTGAACGGGTTGTTGGCCTTCTCAGCGGTGATGCGATAGCGCATGCCGCCATCGTTGGCGGTGAAACTCAGATCCACGCTGTTGTCGGTAGCACCATTGACGCGCGCCTGCCCCAGCAGGCGGAACAGCGACCACGGCCCGCGATAGGTCAGGCTGCTGCTGTTGCCGGTGCTGTTGATCAGCGTGATGCGGCTTTCCGTGCCATCGCCCAGGCTGTTCGGCCAGATCAGGCCGACAGTGCTGCTGGGGCCATGACTGTAGGGCACCAGTTGCCCTTCGATGCCCAGTACGCTGCTACGCCGGTTCGGCGTCAGGCCAAGCGGTTCGACAGCGAACTGCACGCCGAGCGCACCCCGGTTGTTGAAGAAAGCGTCGCGGATGCGGTTAGCCGCCTCCAATTGCGCCAGCACGTCGGTGCGCACCAGGTAGCCACCCCGGCGCTCGGAGTACAGTGCATCCAGATTGTCTTCGAGGAACAGCTTGAGGTACTGCTCCCTGAACTTCTGCAACCGTCCCTGCGGGCCGAAGAACGCCTCGAAGTCCTCCAGGGACGCATCGACGCGACTGGCCGGATTGAACGGATAGCGCCCGGCCAGCCGCTGGCTGTAGAAGCCGTAGACGTCCGCATCCCAGCGCCGCTCCAACTCCCGCAAAGCCTCGATCAGCAGGATATGCGAAGACTCATCAGCCAGCTTCTTCACATGGCGGTTGAGCGGTTCCGGCAGTCCGGCGGCCACGCGCTGCAGGTTGCCGATGCTATCCGGCCCCTTGAGGGTGAAGCGGGAGAGCACGCTCTCCAGCGCCGCCTTGCCACGATCCGGGCTGTCCTGCACGGCGCGGACGGTATCATAGACATCACCAATCGCCAGCATGGTGCCGTCGAGGAAAGGCGGCGTTTCTCCCTTGGGCGTCAGCAGCCCGCTCATCGTGGCAAAGGCGCGCGAGATCACCGCAGCCTGTTCGCGGGAAACGGCCTCGCTAGACGGGATCTGCGCCTGCGCCCCCTCGCTGGTCGCAGTCGCCATCGGATAGATAGTGCTGTTGTCACGCACGATTTCCACCAGGCGGCGCAAGGGCGCAGCCGGGCTGGTGACGCTGCCCAGCACCTCGACAGCCTGCGAGATGTTGTCGAAGTCCACCACGTCGAGCTGGCCCAGCGAGCGATGCCAGGTATCGATGTAGTCGGCGTTGTAGAGTGCCCGGATACGCTGTGCCAGCGCTTGCTTGTCCGCCTCGGAGTAATCGATACGGGCACGCTCGCCGAGCGTCCACTGGTCGATCATCGCCAGTTCGGTCAGGTCGTGGCTGCGCGGCTCGAAGTAACCACGGAACCCCTTGCCCGTGAGCAAAGCGTCGATACGGGTTCCGACGTGCCCGTCCTGCTGCGCTACCGGTTTGAACAGAGTGTCAAATGCCGGCCCGACCTCGTGGCGCAGATCCAGCGGGGCATACAGTGCATCCTGCGCCTGCTGTTTCATCGCCATGTAGACCCGCTGCTGGAGCGGGATCTGCCGCAGTTGCTGCTGCACTTCCCGCACCCGCTGCCGGTACTGCGGCAGGCTGGCATCGGCGTATTTCATCGCGTATTCCAGGTGGCGCATCAGCGCACCCTGCACACGGCCTTCAGCGGGGAATGCCGTCTGCCACTGCCGGGCCATCCACTCCTCGACGATCTCCGGGCGCCGGTTCTCCCGGTCTTCGATCATGCGGTAGACACGCAGTGCCGCGAGCTGATCGGTGCTGTTGTCACCGGCCGCCTCAATGGCATTCATCGCCCCCGTGGCCAGCGCCGGCAGGTAGCGCCTGGACAGCAGTTGCAGGTATGCCTCGTCCACCTTCGGGCCGATCGTGCGCCCATGATACAAGCCCATGTCGGATACCAGTGGCCAGGCCTCCCGGTAATCGCCATAGACGGCCACCGCGCCGCGGATCTGGTCGAGCGGCTCCAGCAGGTTGCGCCCGGTCGGGTCAATACGGCCATCGATACGCGCCGCGCTGAACTCGCGGCTCTTATCCAGCACGCTGGCGGCCTTGTCGCGGTTAACCACGTAGAAGTGGTGCCAGCCAGAGGCGACCAGCACACCGCCCAGCGTGGCGGCACAACAGCCGGCTATCAGTACCCGCTTCTTGTCCGCCAGCACCTTGACGTTGTCACCGGCCAGCCCCGCTTCGGGGTAGATGATCTGCTGGAACAGGCGCTGGGCGAAGTAGACCACTGAACGCCCGTCCGGCTGCGCCCCCGGTACCGGCTCCGGCATGCCGTACGAGCGCGCAGCCGCATTGACGAAGGCATTGCACACCAGCCCCTGCTGGTACACCGAGGAGAAATAGACGCCGCGCACCAGGGCCGGCGTGGTGAAGCGGTCGCTGCCGAGGATCTCCCGCAGGAAGCCCAGCAGTACCGGACGCATACCAGCCAACTGACACACCAGCGAGAACAGTCCCTCGCGCTGCTCCTGGCTGGTCGGTTCGCCGAGCGCGTCGAAGACCTGCTCGTTGAGCCGGGAGACGAATGCGTCGTAACTGGTCGACAGCTCGCTCAGCCAGGCGTCGAAGTCGTCCATCGACTCCAACGTGAATGTGAAACCGAAGATGTCCTCGCGCACCGAGCGCGGCAGGCGGGCGAAGAACGGGCCGAAGCCTTCGAGCTGGTCGAACTTGGTCAGCGTCACGTACAGCGGCGGCCGGGTGCCGAGCTGGCTACTGAGTTCGGCCAGACGCGAGCGCAGCAGGATCGCCAGCGCCTTGCGATCGCTGGCACCACGGCCGAGCAACGCGACGATATCCACCACCAGCACCACACCGTTCAACGGCCGCCGGCTGCGGTTTCGGCCCAGCCACGACACCAGACCGTTCCACAAGCGGGCATGGGTGCCGAGCGGCAGACGGCTCTCGCCACCGTCAACACTGGACGAGGCATCCCCATCTTCGCCCTCGGCTGCTTGCGGCGGCGCACCTTCCAGGGGCGGCACATCCGACTGGCTGATGATTTCCCCAGGCGGGTCGATCAGCACAGCCTGGTCGCCAATCCACCAGTCGACCGGGTAGGCAAGATCGGGATCACCGTGTTGCCGCCGACTGCCAGCCTTGGTGATCGCGGTCAGCGAAAAATTCTGGTTGGAGCGGTTGATCAGGCTGGTCTTTCCTGCGTTCTCCTCCCCGAGTACCAGATACCAGGGCAACCGGTACAGTGCGTCGCGTCCCCCCAGGTTCTGGCGCAAGGCGGCAAGGCTGAGATCCAGCGCCCGATCCTGGGCCTCTACAAAGCGCAGCGACGGGTCTTCCTCCCGGCGTTGTGCTTGCCGCTGCGCTTCCTCGAAGCGCTGGTTGCGGCTGCGCAGCACCAGGGCCCAGATCAACGTGGGCACCAGCACCAACAGCACGGTAGCCAGCACCCGCATCGACAGCTCAGCCAGCGGCTGCTGATCGCGCCAGGTCAATTGCGGGCCAAGCCACCAGATCCCAATCAGCAGAAAACAGCAGGCCAGCAACAGCAGAACGGGCATCGCGCTGTTGAACTGGCGCACCAGCGGCAACCCGAAGCGTTTGAGATAAGTCCAGATTCTCGACATATGACGCTACTCCTTTAACCTTTCAACCCAGGCTCGTGGCAGCCTGTGGAGAAACCCGCTGCGTCAGTTGCGCATGCAGCTCCGGTTCCCATTGCTGTGCGTTGGTCGTTTCCATCAAACCGATGGCGTGCGTATAGAGATCCTCGGCCAGCCAGGACAGGCCGCGCGCCGCGAGCAAATCGGCGGCGATCACCGTGACGTGGCAGCGCTGGCGTGGCGAGCTGTCCGCCTTCTGCAAGTCCTGCAGGCGGTGCAGCACCACCTCCACGCCCTCGCTGTCGAGCTGCGCGATCAACTCCTCGCGCAAGGCGCCGTATTCCTGCCAGGCACCTCCCTGGGCCTCGTCCTCCCCGCTGGTACTGATCCAGCGGGCAGTCTCGTCATCGATGAACGGCCGGCCGTCATGGAACTTCAGCTCCAGCAACGTGGGCAGGCGGCGCACGAAACGCACTACGGCATGGCGGATCGCTTCCGCCACCTCCGTCATCTCCAGACGCCCGGCCACACTCGCGGCCAGAAAACTGCCGCGTACCCAGTAGGGCGACGACACCACACTCTTTTCGATCCGGTGCAGCAGCATGGGATCGACGACATTGGCGCCAAGCGCATCCTCGTAGTGTGCAACGGTATCGGCAGGGACACCGTGCAACTCCGTGCGGCTCTCGTGCCGGGCCGAGGGCGCCGCATGCAGATGCGCCCACAGCGCGAAGCGGCGCAACTGGTAGCCCGCAGGATCGTAGGCATCCTGCTGGTTGACGAACTCGGCGACCGTCAGCAGCGTCTTCCTGCTCTCACGCTCGTTGCCCAACTGCAGGCCGCCCGCAGAGGAAAAGAACTGCTCGGAGATCGCCTTGCCGCCCTTCTGCCCTGGCGCCGGTGAACTCTGCGCAAGCGGCGGCAGCGGCGACGTATCCTCTTCCACCCGGCGGGTAAGTTGCCCGCTCAGTTTGGTAAGCAAGCCGTCATCGAGTTGCGTCATAGCGGCACCGCTGCGCAGGTTTTCCAGCGCCTTACGGGCCATCTCGGTGTACCTGGCGGCAAAACTCGCCGGGTCGAGCTTCGGCAACGCCTCGCTCAGGCGCTCGAACAACAGGGCCACCGTACGGCGCTTGGCCAGGTAGCCGGTGGCACCTGGCTTGGGATAGGCGGACTCCCAATAGCGCTCGACCATCCCGGCCAGCAGCACCAGCGACTCGGCCCAGTCCTGCCATCCCCCCGTGCGCAACCGCGCGGTGATGAGATAACCGGCCACCCGCAGATGCTTGCACTGCCGCGTCAGGTATTCCCGCGCCGCCTCGTCGATATAGGCCCAGTCCATACCGGGTTCGTGCAGGCTGCCCAGCTTCGCCATTTCCTCCTCGATGCCCTGGAAGGTCGCATCTTCCTCGTCGAAGTAGCCCGCCGGTTGTTTCTCGTCCAGCGGCGCCAGCAGGGTTTCCATGTCCAACGCTAGGTAATCGCTCACCAGTGACAGGCCTCCCGCTGACGATCCACCAGGCCCTTCAGCCCGCTGGCATCGAACACCAGCCCGTCGAACGGGATATAGTCGCTTTCCAGACGCAAACGGGCGCCCTCGCTCACCCGCCGCAGCTGATCGATGGCGACCAGGCCGCGCCCGGCATCCACCACAGTGCCCACCTCCAGCACCTGCCAGGACACCTTCGCTGCCGTAATCGGGCGCTCGTCCAGCACCAGACGCACCGGTATCTGGTTACGCTCGATCGGCTGCTCCACCAGCAATTGCAGGCGGGTGATATTGGAGAGGCAACTGATCGCCAGATACGGCCGCTGCTCGGCCACACCCAGCGCAGGTGCGGAGATCACCACCTGCGGCTGATCCAGAACCGGATCGCTGGTTTCCGTAATCAGGAAGCGCGCATCGTCCCGGGCAGACCTGGCCGCCTCGTTGTCGCGCACCAGATCGACAATCGACGGCACCACGATACGCGGCGCCGTGTCACGATCATCAGACTGTTCACGCGACACGACAGGAAGCGGCGGCGTACCGTCCCGCTCATCGAAGCAGGCCAGCCGCTCCACCGCCGACACAATCGTAGTGCAATCGCGCAAGGAAAGATCGAGCGGCGCTACGGCCTCCGTTCCTGACTCCACTTGCCCAGTACCCTGGGCATCGCACCCCGCGCCCACCAGCAACAACACGGGCAGCAGTGGGATAAACACTTTCATGAGGAACGAACCTCCCTATCATCCAGATTCCATTGCTGGCATTTACGTGCCAAGGTGCGTTTGGGAATACCCAGGCTCAGTGCTGCGCGACTACGCGAACCGTCGAGCTGACGCAGACGGATGTCGATCATCATTCGCTCGAAAGCATCGACGGCCTCCGGCAGGTTGTCGGTTGCCAGCAGTTGCTGAACCAACGCATCCGCGTCGTCTTGGTTGTCTGTTGGTACTGCCAGGGGCGGCTCGAAGTACATCATCAGCGCGCTCACGCTCTCTGCACAGATGGCTTCGCCGTTCCCGGTACGTTCGGCGGCAGCCAGCACCAGGCTGCGCAGCTCGCGCACGTTACCGGGGAAGGTATGGGCCTCCAGCAGGCGCAAAGCATCA
This sequence comes from Pseudomonas sp. WSY_20, assembly GCF_043104335.1. Classification (NCBI taxonomy): domain Bacteria; kingdom Pseudomonadati; phylum Pseudomonadota; class Gammaproteobacteria; order Pseudomonadales; family Pseudomonadaceae; genus Pseudomonas; species Pseudomonas sp. WSY_20. The sequence continues at coordinate 11,649 of NZ_JBICKP010000017.1, read as the reverse complement.
GGCTCAATGCCGGCTACATGCGCCTGCCGCTCCCGGTTGTGCTGGAGCAGCGCATGCGCCACCAGCGGCGCCACATCCTCGATCCGCTCGCGCAGTGCCGGAAGGTGCAGGTTCAACTGGCGGATACGGAAATACAGATCCTCGCGGAAAAGGCCATCGCGAACCATCTGCGGCAGCGGCTGATGCGTCGCGCAGATCAGGCGAAAGTCCGACGCACGCTCGTCCGTCGCGCCCACCGGCCGGTATTTCTTCTCGTTGAGCACACGCAGCAGCCTGCTCTGCAGCTCCAGCGGCATATCGCCGATCTCGTCCAGGAACAGGGTGCCGCCATCAGCCTCGGCGACCAATCCGATACGCGCCTGGGTCGCCCCGGTAAACGCCCCCCGGGTGCTGCCGAACAATTCGGCTTCGATCAGGTCTTTCGGGATTGCCGCACAGTTGACCGGTACGAACTTGCCGGCGCGCGCCGAGGCCTGATGGATCAGCCAGGCAGCGTGATCCTTGCCCGCCCCGGTTTCCCCGGTGATCAGGGCCGACAGGTGCGAATCGGCGAGATTGACCATCTCCTCGCGCACCCGCCGGGCCGCCGCACTGCTGCCGACGAACTCGGCGGCCAGCAGACGCACCGCCCGCGCCCGCCCCTGCTCGGCTTCGCGCGCCTTGCGCACCGAATGCTCGTAGCGGGCGCTCCTGTCCGCCGCCATTCGCTCGCGCAGCCGGGCAAACAACCCGGCGTACATGGCCGTCAGCGCCTGACACACGGGATCGGCACGCCAGGCATGCAAGTCATCCGGACCACCGACCCAGACCAATACCCCCTGAGCCTGCTGGCAGGCATCCAGCAGGGGCATTGCCAGCAAACCCGCCCGGCTCGGCAAACGTGCGCGCAGCGCGTCGAAGCTATCGCCAACGGCGACCAGTTGCAGCACATCGTCGATCTGGCAGGGCTGGCCCGCCAGCAGGTTGTAGACCAGCGGGTTGTCCTGCTCTCCCAGGTCAATCGCCGGTAACTCCTCGACCGCCAGTGATGCTGACGTGCTGGCAAGCGGTTGCAGCCAGCCACCTTCGGCATCGCGCTGGAAGCACAATCCCTGCTCCAGGCCATGCGCCTGCACGGCAGCCGACAGGAAAATCTGCGCCAAACGCTCCAACTGTGTCGTCGCGGCCATCTCGCCCGCCAGCCTTGCTATCTGCAACGCTTCCATGCGTCCTCCCTCAATCCAGAATCGCCCGGAACTCGCGCTCATCCCAGTCCAGACGGACACTGTAGAAAGGCTCACCGGAGGCCTGCCGCTGCAAGGTTGCCAGCGCCAGAGGCGGCAGCAGCTCACCATCGAGGCTGGCATCAAGCATGCGCGCACCGTTTTCGTGGCGGATGCAGCGGCGGCGCAGTTCCGCGCGGGCGCTCTCGTCCACCTCCAACTGCGCGCCGTAGCGCTCCTCATACTGCCGCCGGATACGCTGCAGACGCGCATCGACGATCTCGCCCAGCACCGCCTCATCCAGATAGCGGTACGGCACCACCTGCATGCGTGCCAGCAAGGCGGGCTTGAAGAAACGCATCAACCGTCCGCGCAGCGCCTCGTCATCGAGGTCGCCCAGGCTATCGTCCTGCTGGTCGAACCCGAGGTTCGAGGTCAGGAAAAACAGAATGTTCTTGCAGTCGATCAGGCGCCCCTCACCATCGGCCAGCTCGCCCTTGTCGAACGCCTGATAGAAGATGTTGAGCACTTCCGGGTGGGCCTTCTCCACCTCATCCAGCAACACCACCGAATACGGCCGCTGGCGGATCGCCTCAGTCAGCACGCCCCCCTCGCCGTAACCGACATAGCCTGGCGGCGCGCCGAGCAGACGCGCAACGGTATGCTTCTCCTGATACTCGGACATATTGATGGTGGTCAGGAACTGCTTGCCGCCGAACAGGTTGTCAGCCACCGCCAGCGCGGTCTCGGTCTTGCCGACACCGCTTGGCCCCACCAGCAGGAAAGCCCCCAGCGGCGTACCGGGCCGGCGCAGATCGGCCAGCGCGGTCAACAGATAGCGGTGCACCCGCTCGATGGCCGCATCCTGGCCACGCACGCGTTCGCGCAGCACCAACGGCAGGCTGCCCAGGCGCTCCACCCGGTCGCTGGTGATGGTATTGACCGGAATCCCGGTCCAGTCCGCAATCACCTGCGCCACCTGCTCCCGCCCCACGTCCGCATGCAGCAGCGCGCCTTCGCGCTGCAACAGGGTCAATTCGTCTACTTTGGCGACAAGCTGTTCACGTACCAGAACATCGTCCTTCGCCTCGGCCCGCAATGTCAGGATCTCATCCACCAGCGCCCGCTGCTGCCCCCAGGCCGCCTGCAGCTGGGCCATACGCGTTTGCACCTCGTCGCGCGCCGTATGCAGAGCTTCCAGACGAGAGATATCGACATTCCGGCCGGCCTGGCGATCCTGCTGCAGGTGCTCGAGTTCCGCGTCGACCTGCAGCAGCTCACTGCCGAGCGCAGACAGCGGCCGGGGCGGCTCGGCCAGCGCCGTTGCCACCCGCGAGCAGGCGGTATCAAGCACATCGATGGCCTTGTCCGGCAACTGCCGGCCGGACAGATAGCGCGCCGATAGCGCCGCCGCGGCCTGCAGCGCGTCGTCGCCGATATACACGCGATGGGCCTGCTCGTAGACCGGGCGCAACCCACGCAGGATATGCACCGCCTGCTCCGGGCTCGGCTCGTCCAGCTTAACCAACTGGAAGCGCCGCGACAGCGCGGGGTCTTTCTCGAAATACTTCGTGTACTCGCTCCAGGTCGTGGCCGCGATGGTGCGCAGCTCACCGCGCGCCAGCGCCGGCTTGAGCAGGTTCGCCGCATCGCTGCCACCGGCGGCATTACCCGCACCGATCAGGGTATGCGCCTCGTCGATGAACAGGATGATCGGCTTCGCGGACGCCTTGACCTCCTCAATCACCATTTTCAGGCGCTTCTCGAACTCGCCTTTCACCGAGGCTCCGGCCTGCAATGCCCCCAGATCGAGGCTCCATAAGGCCACCTGGCGCAGCGGCTCAGGCACGCGTCCCTGCACGATGCGCAGCGCCAACCCTTCCACTACGGCGCTCTTACCGACACCGGCATCGCCGACCACAATGGGATTGTTCTTGCGCCGCCGAGACAGGATGTCGGTGGCCAGATCGATCTCCGCATCACGGCACAGCACCGGATCGATGCGCCCCTCGCGGGCCTGGGCGGTGATGTCCTGACCGTACTTGGCCAGGCCAGATTCGGCTGCCGCAGTTGGGGATACCGCAGCGCCCGCCTCCGAGTCCTGCGGGGTCTCGGAGGAGTTGGCCAGCAAAGCGTTGAACTGCTTGCGCAGCGTCTCGCGGTTGATGTCTTCAAGCAGCCGAATGGCCTGCAGGGGCAGATAGCGGCCGGGATTCATCAGCACGGCCAGCAGCAGGCTGCCACCACGGATGACGTCCTGCTTCGCTTCCAGCGAGCCGAGCAGCCAAGCCTCCTGCAACAACTCGATCAGCAGCGGAGAGAACGACGGGTACTGGTCATTACCGTCGTCCCGCCCGGCGAACGCAGACGAGAGCGCCTGCCTTGCGGCATCCACATCGATACCGCCGTCCTTGAGCAGTATCCGCACGTCACCCAAGGGGTTATCCAGGAGCTTGAATAACAGATGCGGCACCGTCACTTCTGCGCCGCGATGTGTGATGCACAGGCTGGAAGCTTCTTCCAGGCCATGCCGGCAAGCCGGATTCAGGCGTTCGAAAAGCGCCGGCAGATCAATCCTGATCATCTCAGGGAACAACTCCTTAGATACTTGCGGCCATCCAACCGGGGCCGCCACCTGATCCCTGCGCCTGATGCGCACCGTGCAGTTTCCTGACGACACATCCTGCGCTTGCAAATAAAAACACCCAAGAGTCTGACCAGATAATCACATGCCTAACAATCAGACTTTTCTGATTTTAGGGACATACTTCAGCTTTTTAGGCTGAGCTGGTTTTTTGATTGACACAATAGAAAAGCACTCGTCATCCTCGCCGCGGTTTGAGTGGTTTTTGAAAAAGGAGTTTTAGCATGTCGAGCAAACCAGGATCTGTCGCCCCGCAGGAACGCATCAATATCAAATACGTTCCCGCCACCGGCGACCAGCAAGCGGAAATAGAACTGCCCCTGAAACTGCTGGTAACCGGCGACTTCAAGGGACACGGGGAAGAACAGGCGCTGGAAGAGCGCCAGGCCGTCAGGATCGACAAGGACACCTTCGATGCCGTGTTGTCCAAGGCCGAACTGAAGCTCGACCTGGAAGTGCCGTCCATCCTCGGTGATGGCGACAAAGGCGACACCCTGGCCTTCAACCTGCAATTCAAATCGATGAGCGACTTCTCGCCCGACGCCATCGCCAAGCAGGTTCCCGCCCTCAACAATCTTCTGGAACTGCGCGAAGCACTGGTTGCCCTCAAAGGGCCGCTGGGCAATGCGCCGGCCTTCCGCAAGCAGTTGCAAACACTGCTAGCCAATGAAGAGGCCCGCAACAAACTGACCCAGGAACTCGGCCTGCAGCCGGATCAACCCCTGAACTCTTGATCGGCAGTCCTGGCACTGCCGCTCGGGACAGCCGTCCCGGGTCTTCCTTCGCGTACTGACAAGGAGTCACATCATGACCCAAGAAAACGCAGCGCTCGTCGACGCTGAGCGCGCCACCGATTCTTCCAGCCTTCTCGACCAGATCATGGCCCAGACGCGTATCGCGCCCGACCAGGAAGGCTATGCCATCGCCGAACGCGGCGTGGCCGCTTTCATCACCGAAATGCTCAAGTCCGACGACCGCGAGCAACCGGTCAACAAAGTGCTGGTCGACCAGATGATCGCCGAGCTCGACCACCAGCTCAGCCAGCAGATGGACATCATCCTGCACCAGCCGCCGTTGCAGGAGCTTGAATCCGCCTGGCGCGGCCTGAAGCTGCTGGTGGATCGCACCGACTTCCGCGAGAACATCAAGATCGAAGTGCTCCACGTCACCAAGGACGAGTTGCTGGAAGACTTCGAGAGCGCCGGCGACATCACCCGCAGCGGCCTGTACAAGCACGTCTACACCGCAGGCTACGGCCAGTTCGGCGGCGAACCGACCGCGACCATCGTCGGCAACTACACCTTCGGCCCCGCCGCGCCGGACATCAAGCTGCTGCGCTACGTCGCCTCAGTCGGTGCCATGGCCCACTCGCCCTTCCTCGCAGCGGCCGGCCCGGAGTTCTTCAACCTCGACGACTTCCAGGGCCTGCCCGACCTCAAGGAAGTCAAAGACATTTTCGAAGGCCCGCGCTTCGCCAAGTGGCGTGGCCTGCGCGAAACCGAAGATGCGCGCTACCTCGGCCTGACCTTGCCGCGCTTCCTGCTGCGTCAGCCCTATGACCCGCTGGAGAACCCGGTGCGCAGCTTCACCTACCGGGAAGGCATAGACGGCGATCACGCCAACTACCTGTGGGGCAACACCGCCTACCTGCTGGCCAGCCGCATCACCGAGAGCTTCGCCCGCTACCGCTGGTGCCCGAACATCATCGGCCCGCAGTCCGGCGGCGCGGTCGACGACCTGCCCGTGCACCTGTACGAGTCCCTGGGGCAACTGCAGGCCAAGATCCCGACCGAAGTGCTGGTCTCCGACCGCAAGGAATTCGAACTGTCGGAAGAAGGCTTCATCCCGTTGACCATGCGCAAGGACAGCGATAACGCCTCCTTCTTCTCGGCCAACTCCGTGCAGAAACCGAAGATCTTCCCCAAGACACCGGAAGGCCTGCAAGCGCAGACCAACTACAAACTCGGCACGCAACTGCCCTACATGTTCATCATCAACCGCCTGGCCCACTACATCAAAGTGCTGCAGCGAGAACAGATCGGCAGTTGGAAAGAACGCCAGGATCTGGAGCGTGAGCTCAACATGTGGCTCAAGCAGTACATCGCCGACCAGGAAAGCCCGTCCGCCGACGTGCGCAGCCGCCGTCCGCTGCGTGCAGCCCACATCGAGGTGCAGGACGTCGCCGGCAATCCGGGCTGGTACCAGGTCTCGATGGCCGTGCGGCCGCACTTCAAGTACATGGGCGCCAACTTCGAACTGTCCCTCGTGGGCCGTCTCGACAAGGATCAGTGAAGTAAGGAGGAGTACCCATGCCAAGATCGGCGGGTCTAGGGAGTCTGTTCGAGCGGCTTGACCCCGACGTTCCTCTCCTGCGCATCCTGTCTCGGCAGGAACAGGTACAGGAGCGCATCCGGGGGATCAAGCAGAACCTTGAACGCATTCTCAACACCCGCCAGGGCTGCTCCGCGAGCAGCCCTGAGCTGGGCCTGCGGGACTTCAACAACGCCTCACTAGGCAGCACTGACCTGCAACAGCGGGTCGGCGCAGACATACGCCGCTCGATCGCGGCCCATGAGCCGCGCATCAAGGTTGTCAGCGTGCGCGTGCAGCCTGACGCCACCCAGCCCCTGAACCTGCATATCAGGCTCGATTGCCTGGTGCCCCTGCAGGGGATGGAAGAACAGATGGAGATCGACCTGGTCGTCAACGGACTGGATCGGCTCATAAGGATATCGGGATGAGGCAGGTATGCCGTTACGCACCAAATTCCGCGACGAACTGAACCTGCTGCGCCGGCTCGGCAGCCAGTTCGCTCTCGAAAACCCTCAGCTTGCACGCTTTCTGGGCGACCAGACGGCCGATCCGGACGTAGAACGCCTGATCGAAGGCTTCGCCTTCCTCACCGCCAAGCTGCGGCTGAAGATCGAGGACGACCTTCCCGAGCTCACCCACTCGCTGCTGCAATTGTTGTGGCCGAACTACCTGCGCCCGCTGCCCAGCGCCACCATCATGCGCTTCGATCCGATCGAGCGGGCCGTCAGCGAACGCCAGGTGATCCCCAAGGGCACCCGCATGCTGTCCCGGCCCGTCTCCGGCGTATCCTGCGAGTTCCGCACCTGCACCGACGTCGTGCTCTATCCACTGCGCCTGCGCGAGGTCAGCGACGCACACACCCGGGAAAAGTCCATCGTCCGCATCGACCTGCAGTCCATCACTGACAACCCGCTCGATGCCATCGATTGCGACCGGCTGGACTTCCACCTCAGCGGCGACGGCACCACCGCGCAGACGCTCTACCTGTGGCTGTCCAGATACCTCAGCGGCATCACCGTGGAATGCGACGGCCAGGTACGCCATCTGTCCCCCAGGCAGGTGGCGTTTCCCGGTTTCGATCCGGACGAAGCGCTGCTGCCCTACTCGAAGAACGCCTTCGATGGCTACCGTATCCTGCAGGAATACTTCGTCTTCCCGCAGCGCTTCCACTTCTTCAGCCTGACCGGTCTGCGCGCGCTCTGGCCCGCCCAGGCTACCGAACACATCCGCTTCGAGTTGCATTTCTCGCGGCCAATGCCCGCCGACATTCGCCTGCGCACCGCTGACATCGCGCTGTATTGCACCCCGTCAGTCAACCTCTTCCCCCACGATGCCGAACCGGTTCGCCTCGACGGGCGCAGGGTCGATCAACGGCTGATGCCCACCGGCCAGCGCCCCGAATACTTTGAGATTTTCAGCATCGACAACGTCAGCGGCTGGCGGGTCAAGTCCGACGGCCAGCGCGGCGAACGCTTGCGTACCTTTCATCCGTTCGAGTCGTTCCAGCACGAAATCGAACATGCCCACGGGCGCACCGCGCTCTACTACCGCAGCCGCATCGAGCCCGCGCTAATCCAGGATGGCGTCGTCCATCGGATCGCCTTCGTGCGCGGCGACGAAACCGACTACATCGGCCATAGCGAAACCGTCTCGATCTCACTCACCTGCACCAACCGCAACCTGCCGCTGGCCCTCGGCGCTGGCGATATCTGCCTGCCCACCCAGAGCACGCCGAGGTTCGCTACCTACGCCAACATCACGCGCCCCACCCCCTCGTACCGCCCGGTATTGGACGGCGCACTGCAATGGACACTGATCTCCAACCTGTCGCTGAACTACCTGTCGCTGCTCTCGGCCGAGCCGCTGAAGGCCGTCATTCGCGCCTACGACTTCGCCGCACTGCATGACATCCAGCAAGCCCGTAGCACCCGCAAGCGCCTCGACGGCATCGGCGAAGCGATCACCACCCCGGCCGACGTACTGATGAAAGGCCTGCCCATCCGCGGCCTGCAGACCCTGCTCAAGCTCGACCAGAGCGCCTTCCTGTGTGAAGGCGACCTCTACCTGTTCGGCACCGTACTCAGCCACTTCTTCGGCCTGTACGCCAGCATCAACTCATTCCATCAACTGCAAGTCCTCAACACCACCAACAACGAGCGCTACGAATGGCCATTGCAGACCGGCAAGCAACCGCTGATCTAGCCGATGCCCTGCTGGCCGAGGCAAGGAACTACGATTTCTTCCGGCTATTGGAGCATCTGCACCACCTGCACGAGGACGACCTCGAAGCAGCGGACACCTTCGACCCGGACAACCTGCGCGTGCGTCTGGCCAGCTATCCGGGCCTGGGTTTTCCTGCCTCCGACGTCGCCCTGGCCGAGCGCATGCCGCCCCATGTCCAGGGCGATTACCGCGTCCAGGCCACCTTCCTCGGCATGCACGGGCCGGACTCCCCGCTGCCCGGCTACTACCTGGACAGGCTCGCCTACGAACACGCGCAGGGCATCGGCATCCGCCCGGCCTTCCTCGACTTCTTCAACCACCGCCTGCTCACCCTGCTGCACCAGACCTGGCGCAAATACCGCTACTACGTGCGTTTCCGGCGCGAAGCCAAGGATCGCTTCTCGCGCTACGTGTTCTCCCTCATGGGCCTCAACGACGAAGAACTGCGCGGCACCACGCCCATCGCCTGGAGCCGCCTGCTCAGCTATGCCGGCCTGATCGCCAGCCGCAGCCGCTCGCCCACCGTCGTCTCCGGCATCATTGCCCACTGCTTCGACCTCACCGACGTCAGCATCCGCGAGTTCGAGCAACGCTACATGGACATCCCGCAGCCCCAGCGCCTGGCGCTGGGCGAGCGCAACGGCACCCTGGGCGACAGCTTCGTCCTCGGCGGCCGGGTGCGCACACGCGCCAGCAAGTTCACCCTGGTCATCCGCGATCTGAATCAAGAACGCTTCCGCCAGTTCCTGCCCAGCGGCGAGAACTTCGCCCGGCTGCGCAAACTGATCGACTTCCTGCTGCCCGACCCGACCGCCTACGACCTGGAGCTGGGGCTGCGTCAGGAAGAAGTACCGCCTTTCAACCTCAAGCGCAGCAACGGCACCCATCTGGGCTGGACGAGCTTCATGGATCGCCAGAGCCTGCGCAGCCAATCCACCGTCCGCATCAGGGTGCGCTCATGAACCGGCCCGCCAACACACCGCGCATTGCCCTGGTGGTCGTCAACCCGCAGATACTGCGTCAGGGCTGCGCGCCCAGCTACAGTTTCGAGGCGGCGGGCGGCACTATCGGCAGCCACGGCACCGACTGGCTGCTCAGCGACAACCGCGAGCGCATTCTCCCCGTGCACTGCGAAATCGTGCTCGACGAAGGCCTGTTCTGCGTCGTCGACCGCTCAGGCCTCACGCGCCTGAACGGCAGCGACGTCGCCCTGGGTCTGCACGTCAGCGCCCGCCTGGCCGAAGGCGACATCCTGCACATCGGCCCGTACCGGGTATCCGCTCATCTGCACGACCAGCAGCATGCACTGCTCGACCCGTCGCGCCATCTCATCCAGTACGACTTGGGCGAACTGCTCAACCTCCAGGACGAACGCCTTGACCTGTTCGAGCCACTATCACTGGATGCCACGCCCGACAGCCTGCCCACGGCAGAGAAAGACCTCCTGCAAGCCTGGCTGGAAGGTGCAGAAGGGCGCAGCGGCGATCTCGACCCACTGCTGGCCCTCAATGCCGGCCACGCAATCGAAGAAACGCACCAGTACAGCCTCATCGAAGACATCCACCACGGCATGACGCCAGCCAGCACCCAGCCGGATCTGGCCGCCACCCGCTTCGAAGCCATCAGCGGGTTGCCCGTCGCACGGCCCGAAGCCGCCGTCAGCTCCTACCTGGTGGCAGAGCTGCCGCCCGCACCGGCCTGCACCGCCGGGCCATTGCTCGACATCCTCCAGCCTTCGGCGCCGACGACATACAGCGCCACAGCCACCCAAACCGCCATGAACCCGGCACAGGCACAACAGCCCGACGCCCTCCTCACCCATGCCATCACGATAGGGCTCGACGCTATGTTGCCGTCCGCACCGTCCAGCGCCGAACTGGAAAGATTCTGGCAGGCATTCAACCAGGCCTACGACCAGGCACAGCGCACACAAGAGATGGAAGCGCAATGAAACTCAAACCACACCTCGCACTCCTGCTCGCCGCCGCGAGCCTGCCCGGCTGCAGCTTGCTCGGCTTCGGCGAAGACGAAGAGCCCCTGGGGCCGACCACGCAAGTGGCGTTCAGCCTTTACGCCAGCCCCAGCGTCAACCCCAACCCGAACACCCCACAGGCCGAAGCGGACGCCACCGTCCACACTCCGTCCGTGGCCACGCCCATCGGCGTGGACGGAGCCGGACAGGCGCTCTACCAGATCAACCTGACGGGCAGTGACCAGCTCGACCTGATCGACAAACTCAGCATTCTGCTCAACCAGTTGCAGTCCGGTGGTTCGGGCGACGCGCCTGCACGTCTGGCAGAAGGCATTCCCTTCGACCCTTCGCTGCAGATACCCAAGGCCGATGGCACGCCCGCCACGCCGGCCCTGTCCCGTATCCCCGACCTGGAAGCGCTGGCGCGGCGCACCTATGACGTACCCCTGGTGCCAAACACCCTCGACGACCGCGCTCCTGCCTGGCTCGACGCGGCCACCGACGCCTGGCAGCACGCTGGCACCGCCCCGGCCGAAAGCGCCGCCAGCCCCGCGCCCGAGGCCGTGGCCACGCCCATCACCTTCAAGATCCTGCAGCTCAAGGACGACTCGCTGTTCCTCAACGCCGACCTCGACCTGCTCACCCAGAACCTCAAGAAAGCCCTCGGCAAAACCTATCTGGAAGACGACGACTACATCCTGCTGCCCGGCCAGTTCAAGTTTATCGACTACGCGGATATCCACGAGGACACCCGCTACCTCGCCGTCTTCGCCAACTTCCACGACCAGAACGGCGCCACCTGGAAACAGGTACTGCGCCTGGAGCCCAACGGGCACAAGTACGCCCTGCTGGTCACCCTCCACGACAACGCGGTCGCCATCACCGAAGAGCGCTACCGCCAGCCGAAACCGAGACCGATGAAATGACATCGAGACAGGAAGTCGCCCTCAACTCACAGGCATACGAGCGGGAGGCTACGGTATGAACACTAAGACCATTATCAGGCAGGCCGAAACCGACACCCTCGCCGAAATTCTCACCTGGGTACGGGAAGTCGTCGAAGGCCGTGGCCAGTCCGTCAGCCAGATGGTCGTCACCGTCGTGCTCGGCTGCATTCCCGGCGTCGGTCAGGCGCTCGACGCCTACAACATCCTGCGCGCCCTCCATTCGCTGACCCGCGACAGCGACAACGCCGACAATTGGATCGAACTGGTGCTCTGCCTGATCGCCCTGGTGCCGCTGTTTGGCGACGCGCTCAAGAACGTCTTCCGCATGCTGCGCAGCGGCATGCCCAT
>NZ_JBICKP010000016.1:0-778 GCF_043104335.1 Pseudomonas sp. WSY_20 | reverse complement strand
TGGTGATAAACTTATCATCCCCTTTTGCTGATGGAGCTGCACATGAACCCATTCAAAGGCCGGCATTTTCAGCGTGACATCATTCTGTGGGCCGTACGCTGGTACTGCAAATACGGCATCAGTTACCGTGAGCTGCAGGAGATGCTGGCTGAACGCGGAGTGAATGTCGATCACTCCACGATTTACCGCTGGGTTCAGCGTTATGCGCCTGAAATGGAAAAACGGCTGCGCTGGTACTGGCGTAACCCTTCCGATCTTTGCCCGTGGCACATGGATGAAACCTACGTGAAGGTCAATGGCCGCTGGGCGTATCTGTACCGGGCCGTCGACAGCCGGGGCCGCACTGTCGATTTTTATCTCTCCTCCCGTCGTAACAGCAAAGCTGCATACCGGTTTCTGGGTAAAATCCTCAACAACGTGAAGAAGTGGCAGATCCCGCGATTCATCAACACGGATAAAGCGCCCGCCTATGGTCGCGCGCTTGCTCTGCTCAAACGCGAAGGCCGGTGCCCGTCTGACGTTGAACACCGACAGATTAAGTACCGGAACAACGTGATTGAATGCGATCATGGCAAACTGAAACGGATAATCAACGCCACGCTGGGATTTAAATCCATGAAGACGGCTTACGCCACCATCAAAGGTATTGAGGTGATGCGTGCACTACGCAAAGGCCAGGCCTCAGCATTTTATTATGGTGATCCCCTGGGCGAAATGCGCCTGGTAAGCAGAGTTTTTGAAATGTAAGGCCTTTGAATAAGACAAAAGGCTGCCTCAT
>NZ_JBICKP010000015.1:0-18527 GCF_043104335.1 Pseudomonas sp. WSY_20 | reverse complement strand
TGTCTCTCGGTGTGGCGCGCATTCTACGGACAACTTTCAATGCTGGCAAGCACTTATCGCTTTTTTTATGCCCTGCAGCTCGCGCCGAATTCAAGGCATAAAAAAAGCGACCCTAAGGTCGCTTTCTCGTTGCTTCAAGGGTGTTCAGCGGGCCCTTGAAGCTGAATATGGCGCAGCGGACGGGACTCGAACCCGCGACCCCCGGCGTGACAGGCCGGTATTCTAACCGACTGAACTACCGCTGCGCTATACATCGAGTGGTGGGTGATGACGGGATCGAACCGCCGACCCTCTGCTTGTAAGGCAGATGCTCTCCCGGCTGAGCTAATCACCCTTCGTCTCGGTGTGGGGCGCATTCTACGGACGGTCCTGCCCCCTGGCAAGCACTTTCTTTCACTTTATCTCGAAAAAAGTACAGATCTTTCAACAACCTAGCGCAGCGGCCCGATTTCGTTCGGTTTGTGCACTGCTGGCCCTCTGACAGGGTTGGCCTTCCGGGGCTGGTAGGAGAATAATGCCCGCCTTATGCATTAATGAGAGACTCCCCCGATGTGGTTCAAGAACCTGCTGACCTACCGCCTGACCCAGGACGTCCCCTTCGAGCCTGAAGCCCTGGAGGCTGCCCTGGCCAGCAAGCCAGCCCGTCCGTGCGCCAGCCAGGAGCTGACCACCTACGGTTTCGTCGCCCCGTTCGGCAAGGGCGAAGATGCGCCGCTGGTCCATGTCAGCGGTGATTACCTGCTGATCGCCGCCCGCAAGGAAGAACGTATTCTGCCCAGCAGCGTGGTCAATGACGCGGTCAAGGAAAAGGTCGAGGAGATCGAGACCGAACAGATGCGCAAGGTCTACAAGAAGGAGCGTGACCAGATCAAGGACGAGATCATTCAGGCCTTCCTGCCCCGCGCCTTCATTCGCCGCTCCATGATCTTTGCGGCCATTGCCCCGCGCCTTGGGGTGATTCTGGTCAACTCGGCCAGCGCCAAGCGCGCCGAAGACCTGCTGTCCACCCTGCGTGAAGTGATGGGCTCGCTGCCCGTGCGGCCGGCCACCGTCAAGATCGCCCCGGTGGCCACCATGACCGACTGGGTCAAGTCCCAGAAGGCCGCCGAAGGCTTCTATGTGCTGGACGAATGCGAGCTGCGCGACACGGCCGAAGATGGCGGCATCGTGCGCTGCAAGCGCCAGGACCTGACCGGCGAGGAAATCCAGCTGCACCTGAGCACCGGCAAGGTGGTGACCCAGCTCGCCCTGGCCTGGCAGGACAAGCTGTCGTTCGTACTGGACGACAAGATGGTCATCAAGCGCCTGAAATTCGAGGAACTGCTGCAGGAGCAGGCCGAGCAGGATGGCGGTGACGAGGCCGCGCAGCAGTTCGACGCCAGCTTCCAGCTGATGATGATGACATTTGCAGAGTTCCTGCCCGTGCTCTTCGAAGCCCTGGGCGGCGAAGAGATCCCGCAAGGGGTGTGAGCCCGCTGAGGGTTGGCAGTACCCATGATGCGTGAGGGCGGCACCGTTGCCGCACCTCATCCCCTGCCTGCAGCGCAAATGCCCGGGCATGCAGTCGAACTGGAGATCACCCCATGCGCGCCCTCGCCACCTTGAGTCGATTCGTCGGCAACACCTTTGCATTGTGGGTATTGGTGTTCGCCGTGCTGGCCTTCCTGCAACCGCAATGGTTCATTGGGTTGAAGGTGGCCATCGTGCCCTTGCTGGGGCTGGTGATGTTCGGGATGGGCCTTACCCTCAAGCTCGACGACTTCGCTGCCCTCGCCCGCCAACCCTGGCGGGTCATGCTGGGGGTGGTCGCGCATTTCGTGATCATGCCGGGCATGGCCTGGCTGCTGTGCCAGCTGTTCCAGCTACCGCCGCAAATTGCCGTGGGCGTGATCCTGGTCGGCTGCTGCCCGAGCGGCACGGCTTCGAACGTGATGGTGTGGCTGTCGCGCGGCGACCTGGCGCTGGCCGTGGCCATCGCTGGCGTCACCACGCTGCTGGCGCCACTGCTGACGCCTGCGCTGATCTGGTTCCTGGCCTCGGCCTGGCTTCCGGTGTCCTTCATGGACATGTTCTGGTCGATCCTGCAACTGGTCATGCTCCCGATCGTGCTCGGCGTGCTGGCCCAGCGCCTGCTGGGTGAGCGTGTGCAGGCTGCGGTTCAGATCCTGCCACTGGTGTCGGTGGTGAGCATCGTGCTGATCGTGTGCGCCGTGGTGGCCGCCAGCCAGGCGAAGATCGCCGAGTCGGGGCTCCTGATCATGGCAGTTGTCATCTTGCACAACAGCTTCGGTTATTTGCTGGGGTACATCACCGGCAAGCTGTGCAAACTGCCCTTGGCCCAGCGCAAGTCGCTGGCGCTGGAGGTGGGCATGCAAAACTCCGGGTTGGGGGCAGCCCTTGCCGCTGCGCATTTTTCGCCCCTGGCCGCCGTGCCCAGCGCATTGTTCAGCGTTTGGCACAATATTTCCGGGGCGCTGCTTTCCACCTGGTTCCGACGTCTGGAGGACACCCCTTCCGACGGCGAGAACGCAAAACGCGTCAGACACTGACAGGCGATTGGCTAGCAGGCTTGCCCGCAAGACCCTAGATGTGCACCATGGGCCTACGGTGAGGACGACCTCACGACGCCCAGCGTGATCACCCAGGGGACGGCCCCATCACTTGCAACGATGGAGACGCATCATGTCCTGGATCATCCTGTTCTTCGCCGGCCTGTTCGAGGTCGGCTGGGCCGTTGGCCTCAAATATACTGACGGCTTCAGCAAGCCACTGCCCACCGCGCTCACGGTTGCCGCCATGGCCGTCAGCCTCGGTCTGTTGGGCCTGGCGATGAAAGAGCTGCCGCTGGGCACGGCCTATGCCATCTGGACCGGCGTCGGCGCCGTGGGCACCGTGATCGCCGGCATCATCCTGTTCGGTGAGTCCATGGCGCTGGTTCGACTGGTCAGCGTGGCGCTGATCGTGTGCGGCCTGGTTGGTCTCAAGGTCAGCGCCAGCTGATACCGGTCAGCTGGCCAGGCGCGCTCAGCGGTTGCCTGCGCGCAGGCCAATGACCTGCTCGCGCAGCCGCTCCGGTAGCGCCTCCTGTGCAGGGATGGCGCTGCCTGCCACGACAGTCACCCGGGACCACATTCTTCTGAAAAACCCTTTGGCCGGGTCGCGACTGAAGAAACTGCCCCATAGCCCTTGCAGTGCCAGGGGAATCACTGGCACGGGCGTCTGTTCAAGAATATGGCTCAGGCCGCCCTTGAACACGTCGATCTCACCGTCCCCTGTCAATTTGCCCTCGGGAAAGATGCACACAAGCTCGCCGTCAGCCAGGTAACGGGCAATGCGGGTGAAGGCGCGCTCGTATGTCGCCAGGTCCTCGCTACGCCCGGCAATGGGTATGGCGCCCGCGGTGCGAAACACGAAGTTCAACACGGGCAGGTTGTAGATCTTGTAGTACATGACGAAACGAATAGGACGGCGTATGGCGCCAGCGAGCAACAGGGCATCGACGAACGACACGTGGTTGCACACCAGCAATGCCGCGCCTTCATCGGGAATGTGCTGCAACCCCTGGTGCTTGACGCGGTACATGGAGTGACTGAGCAGCCAGATGAGAAACCGCATGGTGAATTCGGGCACGATGCTGAATATGTAGGCGTTGACGGCGATGTTCAGCAGCGAGACGACCAAAAACAGCTGGGGAATGTCCAGCCCAGCCACGCCCAGCAAAACCATGGTCAACAGGGCCGACACCACCATGAACAATGCATTGAGGATGTTATTGGCAGCGATCACCCGCGCGCGCTCGTCCACGGCCGTGCGTGACTGAATCAACGCGTACAGCGGCACGATATAGAACCCGCCGAACACCCCGAGCCCGACGATGGACAGCAGAATCCACCACGCTTGGTGCAGGCCCAGCAGGTCGAGCCAGTCATGGGCGCTGGCGGCGCTCGGCACATCCCCGGAATGCCACCACCACAGCAGGCCGAACACGGTCAGGCCGAAGGAGCCGAACGGCACCAGGCCGATTTCCACCTTGCGCCCGCTCAGGCGCTCACACAACAAGGAACCCAGGGCGATGCCCACCGAGAACAGCGTCAGCACCAAGGTGACCACGGTGCCATCGCCGTGCAGCCAGTCTTTGGCGTAGGCCGGGATCTGGGTCAGGTAAATAGCACCGACGAACCAGAACCAGGAGTTGCCGACGATCGAGCGCGATACCGCAGGCGGCTGGGCAAGGCCCATGCGCAGGATGGTCCACGACTGCCTAAAGATGTTCCAGTCCAGCTTCATGTGCGGTGAGGCAGCAGCGGCGCGGGGAATCCAGCGGCTGGCCAGGTAGCCCAGTACAGCAGTGCCCACTACGCCCCCGGCTACCACCGTGGCGTAGTTTTCGGCTGACATCATTACCCCGGCGCCGATGGTGCCGGCGAGGATGGCCAGGAAGGTGCCCGTCTCTACCAGCCCATTGCCGCCGACCAGCTCTTGCTCGCGCAGCGCCTGGGGCAGGATCGAGTACTTCACCGGCCCGAACAGCGCCGAATGGGTACCCATGCCGAACAAGGCCACCAGCATGAGGGCCAGGTGATTGGTCGCAAACCCCAGCGCGCCGACCGACATGATGCCGATTTCCGCCAGCTTGATCACCCGAATGAGCGCGTCCTTGGGAAACTTCTCCCCGAACTGCCCACCCAGCGCCGAGAAAAGAAAGAACGGCAGGATGAACAGCAAGGCACACAGATTGACCCAGATGGACCGGTCACCGTCCCCAAGGCTCAGCTTGAACAGGATGGCCAGGATCAGCGACTGCTTGAACATGTTGTCGTTGAACGCACCGAGCGACTGGGTAATGAAAAAAGGCAGGAAGCGCCGTTTGCCGAGCAAGGTGAATTGCGAGGAATGACTCATCGTCCTTGGTCCTGGGTTGAGGTTCAGCCGTGATGGCAGTCAGCGGATGACCAGGGTTAGGCCCGCGCCGACAGCGGTAGCCTGCCTCGGTACACGCAGGCAAGCAAGGACTGTGACGAGCAGGCAAGGCGCCCTTGGAGCGTCAGCGCCTCAACACCCCGTCGCCGGGCTGTTTGCCAAGGGCGCTGGTCGATGATGCCTTGCTTGGCTCAAGCGAAGCCAAACAGCGTTCTGGCCGTATCGACAAGCAGTGCCTGACGCAACTGAGCCGAGCACCCCAGTGCCTCGAATTGCTCAAGGGCCTGGCCAAAACTCATCGCTCTTTCATGCTGCGTATGCGGCCAGTCGCTGCCCCACATCAGGCGCTCGGCCCCATAATGCGCTTCCAGCGCGCCCAGCGCCTGGCGGGCGAACAGCACGTTCTGCTCGGGCGAGCCTTCCAGACGGTAGATACCGGAAACCTTCACCCAGACATTACCCTGCCCGCCCAGGGTCAGCAGCTCGGCGAAACCCGCTTGCCCCAGCCCGTTGCGCGCATCGGGCCTTCCCAGGTGGTCGATGACGATATCCAGCCCATACGGTTGCAGCGCCCGCACCAGGGTGGGAATGTCCGCCAGGTGTCGATGCAGCTCGACGTGCCAGCCCAGCTCGGCCATGCATTCGAAGCGATGGCGCCACTGCGGGGCCGCAAGGTCCGGTAGCGGTTGCCCCATGAGGTTCAGGCGCACGCCTCTGACCCCTAGCTGGTCCATCCGGATGAGGGTTTGGCGGGCAGCGTCCGGCTCAAGCATCACCACCCCCCGCAGGCGCCCCTGAGCGGCCTGCAGAGCGCCCAGCAGATAGCCATTGTCGGCACCCAGGAAACTGGGCTGTACCAGAACGCCATGACTGAAACCGTGCGCCTGCAACTGGCTGAGATAGTCAGCCAACGGCGCATCGTACGCGGGGGCATAACGGCGCTCGCGCGCCAGTGTCAGCCCTTGGCTGAACACGTGGGCATGGCTGTCGATGGCAATAACGGAGCAAGTAGGGTCGTGAGGCATGTCTTTGATCTATAGGTCAGGTTACTGGGCGGCCACACCGGGTGCTTGCGGGGCAGGTTCGAGGTTGCGGCCGCGTGTTTCTGGCAGGCACAGCGCGGCGATCACCGCCACGCCGTAGGCGATGCCGGCATCGATGCCGATGGCGGTACCCAGCGACATGGATTCGCTCATGTGTCCGACCAGGAATGGGAAGACAGCCGAGAGCACACGGCCGAAGTTGTAGCAGAAGCCCACCCCTGCTCCGCGCACGTCGGCAGGGTACAGCTCGTTGAAGAAGGCGCCGAGGCTTGCCGGAATACCGGCTGCGAAGAAGCCCAACGGGAAACCCAGGAACAGCATCTGGGTGTTGCTCAACGGGAAGAAGACATAGGCCTGAACCGTCAGCACGCAGCACAGCGCAAACAGCAGGATGTTGCGACGCCTGCCGATGCGATCGATCAGCAGCCCGCTGACGACACAGCCACACCAGAACGCGAAGATGATCACCGCCAGGTAGCCACCGGAATTGAGCACCGACAGGTTGCGTTCGGTCTTGAGGAAGGTCGGCAGCCAGGTCATCACCGCGTGGTAGCCACCATGCGCCCCGAGGCCCAGCAAGCCGCCCAGCAGCGTGACACGCAGCAGTTCAGGGCGAAAGATCCCGGCCATCGAGGCGAAGAAGCCCTGGGGAATGGCGTTCTGTTTCTGTAGGCGTTGAAAGCTGTCCGGTTCTGGCACGTTGCGACGCACCCAGATGATCAGCAACGACGGCAACAGGCCAACGAAGAACATCACACGCCAGGCGAATTCCTGCGGCACCAGCGAATAGATCAAGGTGAACAACGCCACCGCCAGGCCCCAGCCTACCGCCCAGGCGCTTTGCACCGTGCCCATGACCTTGCCGCGGTACTTGGGGTTGATGGTCTCGGCCATCAGCACGGCCCCGGCCGCCCACTCCCCACCAATGCCAAAGCCTTGCATGGCCTTGACGAACAGCAGTGGATAGAACCCTGTCACGAAAGCCGAGAGGAACGTGAAGCAGGAGAACCACAGGATCATCCATTGCAACGTGCGCACACGGCCGTACCGATCCGACAGGGTTCCGCCAAGCCAACCGCCGATCGCGGAGGTCACCAGGGTCAGGCCGCTGATCAGGCCCGCATCGCCTTTGGACAGCGAGAAAGCCGCGATCAGCGCGGGAATGGCCAGGCCGAACATCTGCACTTCCAGCGCATCGAGCGACCAGCCCCCAAAACAGGCCCAGAAGGTCTTGCGTTCGCGCGATGTTATTTGGCGGTACCAGCTGAACATGATTTTTATCCTTTTAATGGTGAGGGGTACGCTCGGTTGCATGCAGCGCAGGCAACCGAGCAGGCGAAGCCACTGCGCCCGGGTGACGGGGCGCAGGCAGGTAAAAAAGTTGAAACGGCGCGGTCAGCGAATATCGATGCGGTAACGGAAGTGCTGCGCGTGCCCTCGCGACCGGCGCCACTCCAGGGGCTTACCGGCGTAGTCACGGGCCAGCCGCTCGATCACCACGATCGGGCTGCCAGCCGGTACCTGCAGAAGGCGCCCATGCACTTGATCCACGGCCTCGGCAGTCAGGGTCTCTTCGGCAGCAGCGACCACTTGCCCACACACCTGTTCGTAGATCGGGTAAAGCAACGGGCCCTTGCTATCCAGATCGGTCTCCAGCAGCAACTTAAACGGCTGGCGGGGCAGCCAGATGTCCTCGGCCAGCACGGGCTGGGCGTCGAGCAGACGAAGGCGCTGCAAGTGGATCACATCGGCTGCGGGGGCCAGCCCCAAGGCCTGGGCCACGGCAGACGGGGCCGCCACGACGTTCATTCCCAGGATGCGACTCATCGGCACGACACGCTCGCCGTTGACCGCCTCAAAGCGGAAGAAGCGAAACAGCGAGGATTGGAACTGTGGACGGCGGATGAAGGTGCCTCGCCCCTGCTGACGCTCAAGCACGCCTTCGGCCACCAGCGCATCGATGGCCTTGCGCACGGTGCCTACCGACAGGTCGAATTCGGTCGCCAGCGCAGCCTCGGTGGGAATCGCTTCACCGGGGTGCCAGCGATTGTTGGCAATCTGGGCTAACAGATGGTCGCGTAGCTGTTGGTAGCGTGGCAGTCGTGTGTCGCTGGCGAGTGGAAGCATGGGCGTGTTCTCGTCTTGTTATATATACATCTATATGAATTTTTCGGGAGTATTTGCTTCGCGGCATCATCTGTCAATCCTCCATCGGTCAACTGGCTTCGCCCGAGCCTGCAATTGGGGGCGTCATGCTGCGACCACCTGCCACTGCGACCATCGTCTGCGCTGACGGCGCGCCACCTGTCGTGCCAGACTGGTTGACCGGGCCTCGTTATCCATTAAGCGTCGGAGTCACCATGTCGTTGTCCAGCGGGCTGATCGCCGCGGTCGCCCTGGCCTATATGGCCGTCATGTTCGCCATCGCCTTCTATGGCGACCGGCGCAGCACCCCATTGCCGCCCAAATTGCGTGCCTGGGTGTACAGCCTGTCGCTGGCGGTGTATTGCACCAGCTGGACGTTCTTCGGCGCGGTCGGACAAGCGGCCGAGCAGCTGTGGGCATTCCTGCCGATCTACCTGGGGCCGGTATTGCTCCTGGTCTTCGCACCCTGGGTGGTGCAGAAGATGGTGCTGATCAGCAAACAGCAGAACATCACTTCCATCGCCGACTTCATCGCCGCCCGCTACGGCAAGTCCCAGACGCTGGCCGTGGTGGTGGCCCTGATCTGCCTGGTGGGGGTGCTGCCCTACATCGCCTTGCAGCTCAAGGGCATCGTACTGGGCGTCAACCTGTTGATCGGCGCCAGTGCAGACGCCACCGGCACACGCGTACAGGACACAGCGCTAGTGGTGTCGCTGGTGCTGGCGCTGTTCGCCATCGTATTCGGCACGCGCAGCCTGGACGTCACCGAGCACCACCGGGGCATGGTGCTGGCGATCGCGTTCGAGTCGATGATCAAGCTGCTGGCGTTTCTGGCCGTGGGGATCTTCGTCGTCTTCAACCTCTACGATGGGTTCGATGACCTGTTCACCCAGGCGCGCCAGTCCATCGAACTGCACGATTACTGGACGGAGACCATCAACTGGCCGTCGATGGTGGTCCAGACGGCCGTTGCCATGATGGCCATCATCTGCCTGCCACGGCAGTTTCATGTGACCGTTGTGGAAAACATCGAGCCGCAGGACATGCGCCTGGCACGCTGGGTGTTCCCGATTTACCTGGCCCTGGCCGCCCTGTTCGTGGTGCCCATCGCCCTGGCGGGGCAGATGCTGCTGCCGGGTACGGTAATATCGGACTCATTCGTGATCAGCCTGCCCCTGGCCGAGGCACACCCCAGCCTGGCGCTGCTGGCATTCATCGGTGGCGCGTCAGCTGCTACCGGCATGGTCATCGTCGAAGCGGTAGCGCTGTCGACCATGGTGTCCAACGACATGCTGCTGCCCTGGTTGCTGCGTCGCAACAACGCCGAGCGACCATTCGAGGTGTTCCGGCACTGGATGCTTTCGGTTCGGCGGGTCACCATCGTGGTCATCCTGCTGCTGGCGTACGTCAGTTACCGCCTGCTGGGCTCCACGGCCAGCCTGGCGACCATCGGCCAGATCGCGTTTGCCGCCGTGACCCAATTGACGCCCGCCATGCTCGGGGCGCTGTACTGGAAGCAGGCCAACCGCCGGGGCGTGTTTGCAGGCCTGGCGGCGGGTATCTTCCTGTGGTTCTACACCCTGGTGCTGCCCATCGCCGCCCACAGCCTGGGCTGGTCGCTGCAGGTGTTTCCAGGGTTGGCGTGGTTGCATGGCAACCCGTTGAATCTGCCGATCAGCCCGCTGACCCAAGGCGTGGTGCTGTCGCTTGCCGGCAACTTCACCCTGTTTGCCTGGGTCTCGCTGCTGTCGCGTACCCGCGTGTCCGAGCATTGGCAAGCGGGCCGCTTCATTGGCCAGCAGACCAGCGCCCGCCCCAGCAGCAAGCCGCTGCTGGCGGTGCAGATCGACGACCTGCTGACCCTGGCGTCGCGTTTCGTGGGTGAGGAGCGCGCGCGGCAGAGCTTCATTCGGTTCGCCTATCGCCAGGGCAAGGGCTTCAACCCCAACCAGAACGCCGACGGTGACTGGATCGAACACACCGAGCGGTTGTTGGCCGGTGTCCTGGGCAGTTCGTCTACCCGTGCAGTGGTCAAGGCAGCCATCGAGGGCCGCGACATGCAGCTCGAAGACGTGGTGCGCATTGCCGATGAAGCGAGCGAGGTGCTGCAGTTCAACCGGGCATTGCTGCAGGGCGCCATCGAGAACATCAACCAGGGCATCAGTGTGGTCGACCAGAACCTGCACCTGGTGGCCTGGAACCGGCGTTACCTTGAGCTGTTCAATTACCCGGACGGGCTGATCAGCGTGGGACGGCCCATTGCCGACATCATTCGCTATAACGCTGAGCGCGGCCTGTGCGGCCCAGGGGAAGCCCAGGTGCACGTGGCCCGGCGTCTGCACTGGATGCGCCAGGGCCGGGCTCACTCGTCCGAGCGGCTGTTCCCCAATGGGCGCGTGATCGAGTTGATCGGCAACCCGATGCCAGGTGGCGGTTTCGTCATGAGCTTTACCGACATCACGCCGTTTCGCGAAGCCGAGCAAGCGCTGCGCCACGCCAACGAGAGCCTTGAGCAACGCGTGGCAGAGCGCACCTACGAGCTGTCGCAACTGAACCAGGCGCTGACCGAAGCCAAGAGCCATGCCGAAGCGGTCAGCCAGTCCAAGACCCGCTTCCTGGCTGCGGTCAGCCACGACCTGATGCAGCCGCTCAACGCCGCCAGGCTGTTTTCTGCGGCCTTGTCGCAGCAAGCCGAAGGCATGACCGAAGAAGCCCGGCAACTGGTCCAGCACATGGACAGTTCACTGCGTTCGGCCGAGGAGCTGATCAGCGACCTGCTGGACATCTCGCGCCTGGAAAACGGCAAGATCACCCCCGACGCCAAGCCGTTTGCCCTGAACGAGCTGTTCGACACCCTTGGGGCGGAATTCAAGGTATTGGCTGCCGAGAAAGGCCTGGCGTTTCGCCTGCGCGGTAGCCGCCTGCGGGTCAACAGTGACATCAAACTGCTGCGCCGTGTGCTGCAGAACTTCCTTACCAACGCCCTGCGCTATGGCAAGAGCCCGATCCTGCTGGGTGCACGCCGCCAGGGCGAGCGCCTGTGGCTGGAAGTCTGGGACAGGGGGCCCGGCATCGCCGACGACAAGCTGCACGTGATCTTCCAGGAGTTCAAACGCCTGGACAGCCATCAGACCCGCGCCGAAAAAGGCCTGGGCCTGGGCCTGGCGATCGCTGACGGACTGTGCCGGGTCCTGGGCCACACACTGGAGGTACGTTCCTGGCCAGGCAAGGGGACAGTGTTCCGCGTAAGCGTACCGATCTCTCAACAACCAGCCCTCGTCACTTCGGCGGTAGAGCAGCGCAGCGAGCCGCTGGCCGGGCTGCAGGTGCTGTGCGTCGACAACGAAGACAGCATCCTGATTGGCATGAACAGCCTGCTCAGCCGCTGGGGCTGCCAGGTGTGGACCGCACGCAGCCGCAGCGAGTGCGAGGCGCTGCTGGCCGAGGGCATGCGTCCGCACCTGGCCTTGGTGGACTACCACCTGGATGAAGGCGACACCGGCACGCGCTTGATGGGCTGGCTACGCACTCGGTTGGGCGAACCGGTGCCTGGGGTGGTCATCAGCGCCGACGGCAGCAAGGAAACCGTCGCACTGGTGCATGCCGCAGGCCTGGACTATCTGCCCAAGCCGGTGAAGCCCGCTGCCTTGCGGGCCCTGCTCAACCGTCATCTGAGCCTGGTGCAGTAAGCGCCTGGTCGGGCGCTTCATCGGCGAAGGCGCGTTCGAGCAAGTCGGGCGCCAGGCTTTTGCTGGCCCGGGCGCCGAGCAGCTTGAGCTGCTCGCTGCGACTGACCAGGTTGCCGCGCCCTTCGCACAGTTTGTTACGGGCTGCCGCGTAGGCCTTGTCCACCTGTTGCAGGCGGCTGCCCAGTTCATCCAGGTCCTGGATAAACAGCACGAACTTGTCGTACAGCCACCCGGCACGTTCAGCGATTTCCCGGGCGTTCTGGCCTTGGCGTTCCTGCTTCCACAAACTGTCTATCACCCGCAGCGTGGCCAGCAAGGTGGTGGGGCTGACGATGACGATTTGCCGGTCGAAGGCCTCCTGGAACAGGTTGGGCTCAGCCTGCAACGCCGCCGAGAACGCGGCCTCGATGGGCACGAACAGCAGCACGAAGTCCAGGCTGTGCAGGCCTTCGAGACGGCTGTAGTCCTTGCTTGACAGGCCCTTGACGTGACTGCGCAGAGACTGGACGTGCTGCTTGAGCGCCGCCTCGTCGTTGCCTGACACGAACTGCTGGTAGGCCGTCAGGCTCACCTTGGCATCGACCACCACCTGTTTGTTGCCCGGCAACATGATCAGCACATCGGGCTGGAAGCGCTCACCGTCAGCGCTCTTGAGGCTGACCTGCGTCTGGTACTCCCTGCCCTTTTCGAGCCCTGCGTGTTCGAGCACGCGCTCCAGGATCAGCTCGCCCCAGTTACCCTGGGTTTTCTGCCCCTTGAGCGCCTGGGTGAGGTTGGTCGCTTCATCGGACAGGCGCAGGTTCAGTTGCTGCAGGCGCTCGAGCTCCTTGCCCAGCGAAAAGCGCTCGCGGGCTTCCTGCTGGTAGCTTTCCTCGACACGTTTTTCGAACGCCTGGATGCGCTCCTTCAACGGATCGAGCAGTTGGCCAAGGTGCTGCTGGCTGGTCTGGGCAAAGCGCTGTTCGCGCTCATCGAAGATCTTGGTGGCCATGTCGGCAAACTGGGCACGCAGGGTATCGCGGGCCTCCTGCAGGTCCTCGAGACGCTGCTGGTGGCTTTCCTGCTGCTCTCGCAGCTCGGCTTCCAGGCGTGCGGCCTGAGACTCCAGGCGGCGCTGCTCTGCCTCGCGGGTAGCGCGCTCCAGGTTCCAGGCATGGGCGGCGTCGCGGGCATTGTCCCGCTCGATCTGCAGCAGCTCCAGCTCTCGGCCCTGGGCTGCAAGCTGCGTCTGCTTGAGGGTATTGGCTTCGCTGAGGTCACTGACTTCATCACGACTGGCATCGAGTTGCACCTGCAAACCGGCCTGGGCCAGCTGCGCTGCGTTCAGACGCTCCTCAAGCAAGGCACGCTCGCCATGCCGTGCCGCATGCCGACGCTGCAGCTGCATGACCCACACCAGGCACGGTACCGCGCCCGCCACCAAGCCCAGCAGAATGCTGGCCAGATCCACTGTCATGGCTACCCCGGTCACTGTCTGGCAAATTCGCTGAAGCTTAACAGCCTGACCGGCAGGTTGCCCGCGGCGTTGTCACATGCAGGAGTGATCAGCGCCCGAACCACTGACGCAGCAAACGGCGGGCCTCCTGGGATCCCTTCCCGGCCGCCAACTCCAGCCAGCTGCGAGCCTGCTCGGGCGCAGACGCCCGGCACGCTCGGGCATACTCCACCTGGGCGCGACAATCGCCTGCGCGTGCGGCCTGACGGAGCAGGTCATGGCCGATACGCCGATCACGGGCGCTGCCGCAGTCGCGGCAAAGCATCTGTCCCAGGCGGCTTTGAGCCACCACCACACCCTCGCGCGCTGGGCGCTTGAGCAACCGCCCAGCCAGGTGCTTGACCTGTGGTTTGTCGCCCAAACGCGAACTGTCGAGTAGCCACAGGGCAACTTTGAGCGTGAACCGTCCAGGGCGCTGTGCAGACGAGGGCATGGGGCTGGCGAGTTGTTTGCTGCGAGACTTCATGAGCGGCAGGTCAGGCAAATCGAAAAGCGCGCCACTCTACCGGTTTTTGACGTGCCGGCCTAATGCCGAGGACTTTTTTATAAAAATTTCATGTGATTGTTTCTTGACGTTTGCAAGACGATGGATGGTCATGCGAACTGGTCTGATTTTTGGCAAGACCCGAGACAATTTGGCGCCAACCCCGCACTAGAGCAAGCGGCGACGACAATCCACAGTTCCTGTGGATAAGTCGGTGGACAACACCCTATTCCCCCCCGCCAAGCCCCGAATTACGGGGGCTGCTGTCAAACTGACGATTTTTTCACCAACAAAAAATAGTGTTTTTTTTCATTGACTTAACTGGCCAGTCAAGTCATTGGCGACCGGAGCGGAAGGTAGGACGCGTTTGATACAAATCATCCTTTCGGTGTGAACAAGCCCCGGCCGGGCATCCGTTCGTGTGTCAGGCAGGCGTTCTAGGCATCCTCTAAGCGTGCTCTACCCCCTTCCCACCGGCAAAATTAAGGGCCATACTGCTCGGCTACCCAAGCGCTTCCAGGGCTTGCCTTCATTGAAAGGTTCAGGTAGGATGCGCCTCGTTAGTACCAAGCTGAAAGTCAATTCTGGCCAACAATGTCCTTGCAGATTCGCTTTCCCAACAGCGCGCTGCTGAAACCAGGACCGGCCCTTTCGATGACTCGCCCGCAGCCGATATGCTGCCGCGACATCCATCACGAGACTAATTGATCAGGATCCCGCACGAAGGCCCAGAACCTTGGCCCCGTGTGCTGCCTGTCCTCTGAAGTACCTACCAGTCAGCCCAAGCGCCCACTTTTGATTGCGCTCCTTCTGGCTGCTTTGTTCCAGCAGGTTCTCTCGTCCCTTAATAAAGACGTCACTGGAACGTTTCTATGATGCACGGATCTACTCCCCGTGTTTAATGCAGGAACCTCCAATAATATGCAAACTCAACATCAAATCCAGGCTGCAATCGGTACCCTATCCCAAGCGTTCTCGCCGCTGAAATGCTTGCTCGTTGCACCACGCAAGGGCAGCTTCAGCTTCACGCTGGTGGACGAACACGGTATCGCCTGCCACACCGAACGTCTGTACCACGAGCAGTACAGCCGCAGCGAACCGCTGCAGGCCGTTATCGCCCGTACCCGCCAGTCACTCACCGCGTGAGCGGTGAATGCTGCGGCATTCACCTGTCAGATACACCCCCCTCCCCGCTTGCCTGTACAAATCCAGCGTAATTGCCTTCGGGTATATCGCTCGGGTTGTCAGGCAGCAATCGATTTAAAAAACAGCCCTTTACATCATTCTTATCACACTACACTTCAACTCGAGCGGTGCACGCCGCTTCCGGCGGGCCTGACCGTTCATCCAGCTGCCAAGCGCCTGCGCCCGTCGGTCTCTTACTGCTCGGGGGCACCATGGGTATTGCGGCCAAAGAATTACGTCAGCATGTCATCAGGCCCACACTGATCTACCTTGACCGCCACTGCGTCAGCGCCGAAATGTTGTTGCTCGGCATTGCTGCCTGCCAGTCGGCACTGGGGTCGGCGCTGCACGGTAGACGTGGGCATGGTCTCTTTCGCATAGATGACCAGCGTCATCGGACGCTCTGGGACGATTACCTGGCACGCGACCCCGACTTGGCCAGCCGTGTACGCGGCCTGGCCAGCCAGCATGCCTTCCTGGGCGGACCCGACCTGGAACTTACCGTGAACCTGCGCTACGCCACCGCCATTGCCTGGCTACTTGTCGAAGCCCAGGTTGTGACCTTGCCTGCAGTGGACGACCGGATAGGCCAGGCGCGCATCTGGCGTCAGATTTTCAACCCCCAAGGTCGCTTGCGAGACTTCACAGAAGCCTGGCAAGCCTGCGTGGATCAGAAACTGCCAGTGGCTTCTTGAGACGGTTCTTACAGACTCAACTGAGAAAAGGAATTTTAGTCGGATTGTCCTACAAAACCGCTCTATCTCCTGCGATTGCGCCTATAGCGCGGCGCGTGATTTGTTGGTAGCTTTTCGCCTCGGAGATCCCAAGGAGTTCTAATAATGAAAAAAGTAATGCTCAAAACCTCCCTTGGCGTTGCTGTTGCGCTCGCTTCGAGCCAACTGTTCGCCAGCGGCTTCGCGTTGAACGAACAAAGCGTCAGCAGCATGGGGACAGGTTTCGCGGGACGTTCCTCTTCTGCCGAGGATGCCAGCACCGTATACGGCAACCCGGCCGGCATGTCCCGCCTCAAGCGCCAGCAGGTCACCGTCGGTGGCGCAGCGGTCATCGCCAAAACCGATATCTCGGGGCCTGGCAGCAACCTTGGGGGGGAAACTGACGGTGACATGGTACCGGTGGTCGGCGTACCCATGGGTTACTACGTCAAGCCCATCGACGATCACTGGACCGTCGGCTTCGGTGTCTACGTGCCATTCGGTCTGGTCACCGACTACGGCAGTGACGACGCGGCGCGTTATTGGGGCAAGAAAAGCCACGTGGAAGTGGTGACATTCCAGCCTACCGTCAGCTACGCCTTCAATGACAAGGTGTCGATCGGCTTCGGCCCGACCTTCAACCGGATCAAGGGCGAACTGGGTTCCAACCTGATCAACCCGGCCACTCCCGGGCGCAACGACGGTGAAGTCAAGATCAAAGGCGACGACACGGCGGTCGGCTACAACATCGGCCTGATGGTGCAAGCCACCGACCGCACGCGCATCGGCCTGACCTATCACTCCATGGTCGATTACAAGCTCGAGGGCAAGACCAAGGTCAATACTCTGCAGGGTGCCAACAAGTTCGATGCCTCGCTCAAGATCAAGACGCCGGAGTCGGTGGACCTGTCAGTCACTCACGAACTCGACGACCAGTGGACGCTGTACGCCGGCAGCACTTGGACGCGCTGGAGCCGCCTGAAGGACATCACTGTGCAGAACGATGTACCGAACTCCTCTATCTTCAAGACCATTTCGGAAGAACAGAACTGGCATGACACCTGGGCCCACGCCGTGGGTGCGTCGTACAAGGTCAACAAGGAGTGGGTGCTGCGCACCGGCTTCACCGTCGACCAGTCGCCGACCAACAACCAGGACCGCTCGCCGCGCATCCCCACAGGCGATCGCAAGATCTTCAGCCTGGGCGCCGGCTGGAGCCCGAGCGAGGACATGACCATCGACGTGGCGTATTCCTACCTGTGGGAAGAAGACACCAAGGTCAATCAGGTCAGCGCCACCAAGGGCGCCTACCGTGCCAAGTACGAGAACAGCGCGCACGGTGTAGGGGCATCCCTCACTTACCGCTTCTGATCGTTCCCGCTACTGGAAAACCGCCCTCGTGGCGGTTTTTTCATGTTGGCACTTGCCAATCTTCGCCAAGACGGTCGCGCAGGTAATGCATGAAGGCGTTTACCTTGCTCGTGAGTGCGAAGCGATCGGCCACGCATAGATAAACGTCCATGGGTTCTGTCTGCGCGTACGCCTGTCCGTCAGGGCTGTATTCGAACAGCGGCACCAGGGCACCGCAAGCCAGGTGCGGACGTGCAATGAACGCTGCCAGGCGAGTGATGCCGCCGTCATGCACCGCCATCTGCGTGAGCGCATCGATGTCGTCGCAGATGAGCACGTCGCCGAATTCGGGCTCCAGGCGCTGCCCATCACGCATGAACCCCCAACGCAACAGACGGCCATCGACCGGGTAGCGAAACACCAGACAACGGTGGTTGCGCAGGGCCTCTGGCGTTTGCGGTACACCGGCACTGGCCAGATACCCTGGCGCTGCACAGCAGACGAAAGGAATGCGGGCGATGTGCTTGGCGACCAGGTGCTCGTCCAGCTGGGGCGTGATGCGCAGGCTGACATCGATACCTTCACGTGCGTGGTCAACCTTTCTGTCGCTCATGACCAGCTCGATCGAGATACGCGGGTACAGCTCGCTGAACGCAGGTATCAGTGGCGCCAGGACGTGACGACCGAACGCGGAGGTCGAAGCGATGCACAGCCGACCTTGGGGCTCGGTTTCAGGCGTCATCACCGCTTGCTCAGCGCGCGCCAGGTCACGCTCTATCAGCCTGACATGCTTGTAGTACTGGGTGCCGGCGGGAGTCAGGGTCATGCGCCGCGTTGTGCGGGTCAGCAGGCGGACCTGCAGGTGTCCTTCAAGACGCGCCAGGTTCTGGCTCACGGCGGCTGGGCTGATGCCCAGGCTGCGGGCGCCCGCAGCAATACTTCCCGCTTCGACGACCTTGATGAAGCTGCGGATGGCGTTGAGCAGGTCCATGCTATGCCCTTGGGATTCGTAAGTTTTGCTTTATAAAGGACTAAGGCGCAGCGGTCTACTGGGGGAGCGCCGTGGGTTGATAGGGTAACGCCTCAATCGGACTCCAGGAGGTCGCATGACTGATGCCACTCAAAGCCGTCGCCGCAGACTGCATGTGAATGCCACGCCGTATGTGTTTGCCTTTTACATGTCGGCCATCATGGCGTTGCTGATGTGTTTCGTGATTACAGCAGCTAACGCCGGAATTGATCAGGATTATATAAGCAACGTGTTGAAAGCCTATCGATTGGCAATGCCGGTAGCCTTTGTTTGCGTGTTGATTGTAAGACCGATTGTGGGAAGGCTGGTTGCGATGACCGTGTATGCGGGTTGAATAGTGATGCAGCTGCCATTGTGGATAGATAGATAGATCATCAACAATTACTACCCAGGGCACTCTAGCCAATAAACCCCCGCTATTACTAACGCCAATTGCTCTTGATCTTGACCTTGACCTTGACCTTGATCTTGAT